>DASTEB010000267.1:0-15154 GCA_035710025.1 Chloroflexia bacterium | reverse complement strand
CCCGGCAGGCGCGCGGCTGGTATACGGCGACTACCCGGAGGCGCGCAAGCTAGGCGGCGAATGGGTTGCCGAGGATCTCGGGCTGGCGTGGTGGGTTCTCACGGGCCTGCCCATGGTGTGGGACCTGCTGTGCTCGCGGCGGGACCTCGAAGCGTCCAAGCCGGGCGCGGGGCAGGTGCTCACGGGCCTGCTGAAGCAGTCGCAGCGCACGGCGACCGAGAACGCGTCGACCGTGCAGGACGAAGCCGCCCGCCGCCTTGGCCTACCGGCTGCGCGCATCAAGGAGCTATTCGCCCGCCAGCGCTACATTCTCGCGCAGGACGAACAGCGCGGGCTGGCCCACTTCCTCGACCAGGCCGGCCGGGCCAGGGCGATCTGACCGTCTCCCTCGCACGTAACTACATATATCTATACACCGGCTATCTATACACCGGCGCGCGAATGGCGTAGAATGTGGCACAGGCCTCGCCCGGCAGCCGGGGCCTGGAGGGACAACCGCGATGAAATGCCCCTTCTGCCGCGCCCGCAACATGGACGGCGCGGGATTCTGCATCGAGTGCGGCGAGCCGCTGGACGAGCGCCCGGCGGACGGTGAGTGGGCGCGCGAAGATCGCGACGACCCGGGCGGCGACGGCTGGGCGTGGCGCGAGAAGCGCCTTGAACTGGTCCTCGGTATGGCGCTGCTGCTGGCGGTCCTCGGCTTCGCCCTCGTCAGCTTCCTCAGGCAGGAAACGCAGGGTGAGCACTACCGTGCAGGGCTGAACGCCGTCGAGCAGGGCGACCTCGAACTGGCCCTGTCGGAGCTTGAAGCGGCGGGCGGCTACCTCGACAGCGGCAAGCGCGCTGAAGAGGCAAGGCAGCGAGTGCGCCTGCGCGACGACCTCTACGGCGAAGCGTCCGACGCCTTCTCCGAGGGGCGGTACTGGGCGGCCTCTCGCCTCCTTACCCAGCTTGAGGGGCTTGCGCCCGGCTTCCGCGGCACGGCCCCTATGCTGCAGGAGTCGCGGGACGCCGTGGGGCGCATCGTCTTCCGGCTCGGGCCGTGGGCCGACGGGGTTGGCGCGCTGTACGTGGCTCGCGCCGACGGGAGCGACCGCCGACGCGTTCCCGGCACCGGCCGCCTGTCCGAGCCGCACGCCTTTACCCCCGACGGGCGGTGGCTGCTGTTCAGCGAGGCCGAATGGACCGAGACCGACGTGCCGATCAGGCGCCGGGGCCGCACGGTCTACCTCTACTCCATTGAAGACCGGTTCACCCAGAAGGTAGTCACGCTGTCGCAGGGGGAGAGCAGCGGGTCGAACGTCGGATTCACCCGCGACGGCATGGGCGTGCGCATCTCCACCCGCCGCGACGACCGCGTGTACGCCCTGCCCACCGGCAAAGCCCCCGGCGAAGGCCCGCTGCCCGAAGTCGCCCGCGACGACAACCCCTACCGCCACGACCGCTACCGCACCCTCGTGCTGGAGAGCGTGGACCACGGGACGGCGGTCACAGTCGGCGACGAGCGCGGGGCGAACAGGACGTCGGTGGCCGTCGAGCCTGTCGAGCCGGACGGCGCGATCTTCAGCCAGGATGGGCGCTACCTCCTGTACCGCGTGTGCGGCCCCGTTCTTGAAGGTGCCGCGCCGGGTTGCGCCGTGCGCCTGGTGGACCTGTACGCCTTGCAGCCGCGCCCGGCGAACGTGGCGTCGCTACCCTACAAGCGAAGCGACGACAGGCGAAACAGCGTGACGGGCGAGTTCACGCGCGACGGCAAGCACGTCTTCGTGCTGTCGCGGTACAACGGCGAGAGCGAGGCCCACCTGTACGACATCGCCCGCGGCACTCTGCGGCGCGTGGACGCCGCGACTGCCGTCGAGCGCGGGCCGCTGGTGAGCCTGCTCGCGCCCGGCATTACGTACTGGGCGAGGCCCAACTCGCTGGCCTACACCGAGGAGACGCTGCAGTTTGCCACGGGCCCCTGGCCCGGCGGGCGCGACGTGCCCTACTACCGCATCAAGAGCCACTGGGTCGAGGTTGGCCCCGGCGGCCGCTACGCTCTCTACCTTGAGGGTGAGGACGTCGGCCCCTCGCTTGGCGACTACCGGATGTACGCCGTGCCCCTCGACCGCCCAACCGCCGCGACGCAGATCCTGCAGATCACCACCCGCCTGTACGACTGGCGCTATTCGGGCTACCTGCTTCCCGAGGGGCACACGCTGGTCACGCTGATCCCGCCTACGCCGGAGTCGCCTCGCGGCCTGTATGCCTACGACCTCGCGACCGGCTCGTCCACGCTTGTCGTGCCCGACGCCATCGAGATGCTCGAGCCGGGACCGCGCCGCTTCACCATGGGAGACTTCCTCCGAAGGTAGCTTCGTCGTCGGGCGGTAGCTCGATCATCTCGCTCGTGGCGAAGCGCTCGAGCGGCCCGCCCGGGTCGAGGTCCACCACGCGCAGGTACTGGGCGCGGGCGTCGGCCGTGCGGCCCAGGTCGCGGTAGGCACGGGCCAGGTGGAAGCGGTAGCGCGGCTCCAGTGGCGCGGCCTTGACCGCGCCCTCAAGGTACACCAGCGTGTCCTCCGCCCGCCCGCACAGCATCAGCGCCCAGCCGACCGCGTCGAGCGAAGCCGCCTTGCCGGGGTGCAGGTTCAGCGAGCGCTGTGCGGCGGGTAGACCCCGCTCGCAGCCGAAGCCCCGCACGTCGGTGTAGAACAGCGCCAGCGTGAGGGAGGCGTCGGTGCCGGGCGCGGCGTCGGCCCCGGCCATCTGCAGGTTCGACGCCTCGATATACGCATCTTCGGCCAGGTCGTACTCGCCGCGCAACCGGTAATACTCTGCCCAGCGCATGTGCGGCTCGACCGCGGCCGGCTGCAGGCTCTGCAGCGTCTTTAGCTCGGCTTCGGCCGCCTCCCAGTCGCCCGCGGCCATGTGCACGCGGGCCAGCACGTCGTGGGGTAGCGGGTCGTCGGGGTCGAGCCTGATCGCCGTCTCAAGCCGTCTGAGCGCGCCCTCGCGGTCGCCGGCGGTAAGCAGGAGCAGCGCCATCTGCGAGTTGGCCGGGGCATAGCCGGGGTCGAGCGACAGCGCTCCCGCGAGCCGCCGCCGGGCAAGGTCGGTCTCGCCCTGCTGCAGGTACGCCGCGCCCCACAGCGTGTCGAGCGCAGCGCGGCTCGCGCCGGTCGAGTGCGCAAACGCCGCCTGGTCGAGCGCGCCGCCCAGCGTCTGCCGAAGGAAGCCGGACTGTTCCGGCGTCAGCCCCTCTCCCAGATCGGGCACGTTCAAGTCGGGGATAGCCGGGCCGTTCGTCGGGGTCAGGGTGGAGGACGCGAGTAGCTGCCGGGCGGTATCCGGCTCGTCGGGCGCGAGTAGCTGCGCCAGCTTCAAGCGCGCCGACTCACCGTACACGTCGTCACCCGCGGCCAATGCTTCGAGCACGGCGCGGGCGGCGCCCCATTCCCCGGCCCGCCACCGCGTTACAGCCGCGTGCCACAGGGCCGAACGAGCCTGCGCGGTCACGTCGGTGGGCGCGCTGGGCCACGACGCCTCCTCCACCGCCCGCGCCCACGCGTCGAGCGCCTCGCCGTCTCGCCCTGCGAATGCCAGCGCGCGGCCGAGCTGCGCCCACGCTGCGGGCACGAGCTGAGGGGTGCGTGCCGCGCGGTCAAGGGCGATGCGCGCCTGCCGCTCCGACCGCTCGGCGTCGCGCCGGGCAAGGTAGCCCTGCGAGAGGGCGATGCGAAGTTGAGTCGAGTCGAAGGTGGTCAGCGTGCGCTCGAGCACCGACACCGCCTCGGAGTAGCGCCCCTCGCGCAGCAGGGCCTCGCCCCGCGCCGCGCTAAACCGCCCCGCCTGCCGCGCATCGTTCAGCGCCCACACAACCGAAAGCGCCAGCCCCGCCACGAGCAGCACCGAAAGCACGGCGGCCAATGGGTGCCGGGCGCCGGGAGACTCAGCCTCAAGCATGTCGCGGGGCACGGGACGTCACCCGGCGCGTCCCGACTCGACCGCTACCGCCTCCGGGGCCTGCGAGGTCTCCTCGCCCAACAGCGAGCGGTAAATGGCGAAGTGCTGCTCGGCCACGCGCTCGGTGGTAAAGCACTCGAGCACGCGCTCGCGCCCCGCCCTCGACAGCCTCTCGCGCTCACCGGGCGACGACAGCAGCGCATCCAGCCGCGCAGCAAGCTCGCCGGCCTGCCCCTCCCGGAACACCATGCCCGCCCCGCCGAGCACCACCGGTATCTCGCCCGAGTCCGAGCCGATCACAGGCACGCCGCATGACATCGCCTCGACCACCACCCGGCCGAACTGCTCGCGCCAGTTGCGCCGCGTCTCGGACGGCAGAACGAACACGTCGAGCGCGTTCATGTAGGCGGGCAGATCGTCGTTGTGGATCACGCCGGGCAAGTGAACGCGCCCGCTCAGCCCAATCTCGCGAGCCTTACGCGCTATCTCGTCCTTCAGCGGCCCGCCGCCCGCGAACACGAGGTGAGCATCCTGGTGCCGCCGGGCGACACGGGCGAATGCGCGAAGCAGCGTGCGTATGCCCTTCTCCTCGACCAGTTTGCCCGCGTAACCCACGACGAGCGCGCCGTCCGGCAGGCCGAGCCGCTCGCGTCCCCTGGCGCGCAGCTCGGGGCCGGGGGTGAAGGTCGAGACGTCGGTCGGCAGGGCGACCACGTGCAGCGGGCCGCGGTAGCCCTTGGCGCGTAGGGTGGCGGCCACCGTCTCGCCGCAGGCAAGGATGCCGTCGGTATAGCGGAAGCAGTAGCGCTCGAACATGCGGAACGGCCAGGGGTAGCGCTTGACGATGTTCTGCGCGGCGTACAGCAGCACCCTGGTGCGCGGCAGGAACAGCCGCCGGATGAGCAACACCGCCGCGGCGAGCAGGGTGTGCGCCTCCTCGTAGCAGTACACGATGTCGGGCCTCATCCGCCGCAGCCGGGACAACAGGCCGGGGTAATAATATAGGTAGTACAGTCCGGTCAGCGTGGTCCGGCCGTTGAGCACGCGGTAGCCGCTGCCGGGGGGTGACGGCTCGGAGTGGACCATCTGCCCGGCGCGCTCGGGCCAGCGGCGCGGGGTGAGCAGCGTCAGGTCGAGGCAGGGGTACATGCGGGCCAACGCCGCCAGCGGCTTGCGGTACTCGGCCACCACCGCGGCGTGCCATATCCACAGCACGGTCGTCTTTTTGTCAGGTCCCGGTCCCGCCACGCTATCCACCCGCCTTACCCGCCGCCACCCGGTACGCCTGCCGCGTCTGCTCTGCCGTGCGCTCCCAGGTAAATCGCCCGGCCTGTTCCCGCCCCTTCGCCGAGAGGTCGGCCCGCAGAGCGGTATCCGACCACACCCGCTTCAGCGCACCGGCAAGCGCGCCTTCGTCGCCCGGGGGCACCAGCAGTCCGCCTTCTCCGACCACCTCGCGCAGCGATCCGCCCGAGGACGACACCACCGGGCAGCCCACCGACATCGCCTCCAGCGGGTCAAGCCCGAAGCCCTCGTAGGCCGACGGGTAGGCGAACAGGCGCGCCCCGGCCATGAGGCGCGGCTTGTCCTCCTCGCTCACCCGCCCGATGAAGCGAACGGGACCGCCCGGTCCGTCGAGGCCGAGCCGCCGCGCCTCGCCGCGCACGTCGGGGAACACTCCGCCCGGCTCGGGCACGCCTCCGCCGACGGCCAGCACGGGCTGCTCGGCCTCGACAGACTCGACCAGCGTCCGCCACGCGCGGAGCAGCAGAGGCACGTTCTTGCGCCTGTCGAACCCGCCGAGGTAGAAGGCGTATGCCTCGGGCAGGCCGTGACGCTCGCGCACCTCGCGCAACTCCTCCGGCGTGTACTCGGGGTGCTGCTCCATTCCGAGGTACACGGTGCGCACCCGCGATGGCGGCATACGCAGCACCTTGATCGCATCGCGACGTGACGCCTCAGAGTCGGCGAGCACGAGCCTGGCGCGCCTCGCGAACGCCGCGGCCAGCCGTAGGTACACCTTGACGGCAGGTGATCCGGCATAGCCTGGCACGACCCAGGGTATCATGTCGTGCGCCGTCACCACGACGGGCATCCCGGCCGCTCCCGGCAGCGGGGCCGCCAGATACGGCACGTGCAGCACGCCGGCTCGCACGCGCCGGGCAGCCCGCGCGGCGCCCCACGCCTCGAATAGCAACTTGTCCAGGTTGGCCGACCTGCCTCCCACGAAGCGGGCAGGCATTGCGTGCTTCACGCGCATTCTCTCGGATTGAGATGGCTCGTCACCCGCGCCGGGAGGAAGCAGCAGCGTATACGTGTCGTCGGGGCCAAGCCCGGCCAGGGCGCTCCACAGGTGCCTCAAGTACTGCCCCGAGCCTGTATGCGGCTGGCCCCAGAAGTGGCCGTTGATAGCGACGTGCATGGTTCGGGCGTATTATATCACGGCGCGGCGGCCGAGAAGCGATACGCAATATGCCGTAAACACGCGCCGCCACGTGCCAAATCGCTTGACTGCCCTCGCGAGTGGCTGTTATAGTATCCGCTGGCGCAACCCGCGCGCCGGTGACTTTCCCATGGATAGACCTGATTTCGGCACGCCCGACGAGGACGCGCACGAGCCTTTGCACCGCGAGCTTGCCCTGTACGCGTTCGTGCGCGAGGAGGACGAGCGCGAGGTGCGGATGTACTTTCGCGACGCCCCGCCCAACGAGGTCGCTGCCAGCTTTCGCCGTGCAGGGGCCGCCTTCATCACGATGACGGGCGAGCGCGCATACACGCCCGCGCCAGGAGCCGCCCCGGCACCGGACGACCAGGACCCCGACGCCCAGCGCCGCGAGCAGGCCCGCGCGCGCCGCGCCCGCCGCAAGTCCCGGCGCTCCTCGCGCGGGGGCGAGGCCACCCTGCGCTACTTCTACTCGCTGGGCGAGATTGTGTACACCGCCATCGTAAGCGCGCCGAGCGGCATTGTGCGCTCCATAGCTCCCGTCTACCCGGCTGCCGCCATTGCGGAGCGCGAGCTGCAGGAGCGCCTCTCGCTCGTCATCTCCGGCTAGTCGCACAGGACTATTCAATCATGGCATTCGGCACCGCCCCCGCCCAGGACACGCCACGCGCCGGCGTCACCACCTTCAAGGTGGCCCACGCGGCGGGCGGGCTTGTCCTCGACCTCGACCTCCAGCCGTCGAACGACCTGCTCGGCTGGGGGGCGCGCGTGGCTGATGCGCGGACGGGGTTGGGGCGCAGCCGGATAGGGTTCGAGGACCGCGTAGCCGACGGCGGGCTGGACTGGACCCGCGCCCTTTCCGCGGTCGAGGGGCTGTGCGGCTCGTGCTCGCAGGCCAACACGCTCGCATTCTGCCAGGCGGTCGAGGCCGCCAGCCGGATGATCGTCCCGCCGCGCGCCGCCTACTTGCGTATGGTGCTGGTAGAGACCGAGCGCATCGCCTCTCACCTGATGAACGCCGGCCTGATGCTCGACGCTCTGGGCCTGCACGACCGCGCCGCTATCATGCGCGACTTGCGCGAGCGCATGGTCCACGCCACGGCGGAATGGACCGGGGCGCGCGTCCACCACACGATGATCACCTTCGGCGGCCTGACGCGCAACATGGACGAGATTGCCGGCCGCAACCTCACCCTCGCGGCGCGCCACGTCGAGCGCGCATTGCGTGGGCAGGTGAGCGCGCTGATCAACAGCCGCGAGGTGGTCAGGCGGCTCGCGGGCCTGGGCACGATCACCGCGCCCGAGGCGCTTGTCGGCAGCCTGCGCGGCCCGGTCGCCCGAGCCTCGGGCCTCGCGGTTGACCTTCGGGCAACGTGGCCCACGGGCGCCTATGAGGACGAGGCCGTGACCATCGTGGCCCAGCGAAACGGCGACGCATTCTCGCGCCTGGTCGTGCGGCTGTTGGAGTGCCTGGAGAGCTTCCGCGTGATCGAGCAGGCGCTCGACGACCTGCCCTCCGGCCCGATACGCGTGCGCGCAGGTATGGACGTGCGCGAGGGCACCGGCATCAGCCGCGTCGAGGGACCGCGCGGCGAGGTCTTCTGCTGGATACAGGGCACCCACGACGGCCTGCGCGCCATCCACCTGAGCACAGGCTCGCACCCCACGCTGGGCATCGTGCCGGGCCTGCTGCGCGGCACCCGCCTTGACGACGTGGACCTGCTGGTGCTCTCGCTCGACATCTGCCTGGCCTGCGCCGAACGGTAACGCCGACGATGATTTACGCCCTGCTCACCCTGCTCATCACCGCCGCGTTTACCGCCGCGCTGGTGGCCTTCCCGCGCTGGGACCGCGCCATCCGGTGGGCCGCGCTGGCGGGCGTCCTGGGAGCGCTGGGTATCGCGCTGTGGCGGCAGGGCCTGCCCACCGATTTCGCCGCGATCGAGCGCGCGGTCGAATGGCCCCGCGCCCTCGCCTGGCTCGGGCCGACCTGGTACCGCGAGGACGCGGTCGGCACCGGCCTCGGCAACTGGACCCTGCTGCTCGGCGCGCTCGCGTTGGTCCGCGTCGGCCGCGGCCCGGCAGGCCCCGCTCAGATAGCAACGGTGGTCGCGGTGCTTGCCAATGTATACGCGCTGGCCCACGCCTCTAATCTGCTGGCATTCGCCGGGCATACGCTGGTGCTCACGCTGGCGATATGGGCGCTCGGCGGCGTCGACCCCGACTCGGAGGAAGGTCCGGCGGTCGTTCGCCAGCGGGCGGCTCTCGCGGCAGGGGCGCTTTCGGCGATGGGGCTGGCGCTGCTTGTGGGCCGGGCCACCGGCGGCCAGTACATCCTGGACGACCTGTCGCTCTCGGCGGTGACCGTGTGGCCGCTCACGCTGGCGGCCGGCTTCGTGCTGTTCTGGCTGGGCCTTGCGCCCGTCACCGGCTGGAGCGCGATGGGCCACGGCACGCGCGGCGAGAGCACGGGCGGTATGCAGTCGGCCATCGTGCAGGCGGTCGCCCTGGGCGTTCCCGCCGCCGCGCTCGTGCTTCGCCTGCAAGCCCTGATCACGCGCGATGCGCTTGCCGGGTCGGTGCCCGACGCCTGGGCCGGGTTCACGTCGGCGCTCGTAATCCTGGGCGGCGCGACCACGCTGGTGGCCGGGGCGGGCGCGGTCGTGTGGGCGGGCACACCGCGCTGGAGCGCGCTCGGCACCGCGTTCTGGGTGGGCGTGGTCGTGTGGGGCCTCGGGCTGGACACCTCTACCGGGCGCATGGCCGCGCTGGCGGCGCTGCTGGCCTTCGGGCTTGGGCGCGTGGCCCTCGAGATGGCGGCGGGCGGACCTTCCTGGCTCACGCGCATGGCGTCAGTGTTCTCCCTGTCAGGCGCGCCGGTCGGCGCCGGGTTCGTGGGCCTGTGGCTCCTCACAGGCGGTCTGGTCGAGGCGAGACGGCCCGCGCTCGCGCTCGTCGTGGTCGGCGCGGCGGTGCTCATGGCGGCCGGGATGATGCTGCACGTGGTCACCAGCGGGGCAAGCCAACGCCACGCGGGGGGCGCGGCCGAGGCCTTCGCCGCCGTGTTCGGGCTGGTGATGGTAGGCACGCTGCTCGTTGCGGGAGCCGCGCCCGTGCTCTGGCTGGGCCAGGTCCAGGCGATGGCATCTGTGGCAGGCTCAGGCCCCGTCCCCGCGGCCGACTGGACCGGCCTCTTCTCCGGCGGGCAATACGTGCCGCTGTTGCTGCTGGGGCTGGGCGCGCTGCTCATCGCGGCTGTCCGCTGGCTCATCCGCCTGCCTGCGCGCTCAAGCGCCGCCGGTACCAGCGTCCTACTGCCCACCGCTATCGACCGCCTGCAGCGCGGCCGCGAGGGCCGCTTACCGGAGCCGCTGGCGGGTCGGCTGCTGTCCAACCCGCCGCCCGCCGTGTGGTGGCTGTCGCTGGCCTGGCTCGAAGGGGGCCTCTACGGCACGGGAGCCCTGCTGGCCCGCCTCGGGGAGCGGCTGGGTGGGCTGATGCGCCGCCTGGAAGGGCGCTACTTCGTGCCGCTCGCGCTCGTGCTGACCCTGCTCGCCGTGCTGGCGGTTACCCGCTAACGCCTCGCATATAACCCTGACAGAGTGCAGATCACATACCCAACCATCTTGATAGCCATCGGCGGTGCCCTCCTCGTGACCCAGCGGCACAGGTGGCTCGTGGTCGGCGCGCTCGCGCTGCAGTGGCTCGGCCTCGCCTGGGCTATGTTCGACATGCCGGCGGGCCGCCTGGGCGGGCTTACCGAGCTTATCACGCTGGTCGTGTGCCTCGCGGTGATGGCGATCACCCTCACCGGGCTGGACGGCCGGGCGGGCAGGCGCCGCCGGTTCCGGCTCTCGGCGCTGCTCGGTGGGCAGAGCGCGCTCGACGCCGCGTGGCTTTGGGGCATCACGCTCGTGGCGGGCGTGGCAGGCTACGGGCTTGCCGGCATCTACGCCTTCCCAGGGGCCGAGAGCCGTATGCTCGACTTCTACTGGATCGCGCTGCCTGCGCTGCTGGCCCTGCTGATCGACTCGCCCCGCGACCCGGTCAAGCTGGCGGCCGGGCTGCTGTCGCTGGCAAACGCCGCGGTGCTCCTGCTCTACGTACTTAGCCCCGACGCGCCCTCCACCGCGTCGCTCGGCCTGGCGGCGCTCGGACGCATCGCCCTGGCGTCGGTCGTGGCGTACACCTGGACTCTGCTCGCCACGTACTTCGGCGGGCTTAACCTCACCACGCTGTACGACGCCCGCTCCGGCCGCGTGACCACCGAGACGGCCCTCGTCGTGGTCGAGCAGCCCGAGCCTGAACCCGCTCCGGCAGAGGAAGGCGAGCCGCAACTGGCAAAGGTGGCAGGCGATGAGTGACCCCCGCACCGCCTGGACCATACTCGCGCCCCTAATCGCCGCGCTTGTGGCGGCCGCGTTGCTTGCCGCCGCGGCCGTGCGACGGTTGCCGCCCCGCTCGGTGCCCTGGCTGCGCCTGCTCGCGCTGGTGACGGGGGCCGCGGGCCTGCTGGTCGAGGGCGTCCTGCTTGTCGTGGCGCAGGGGGAGGCGGCCATCCCAACCGTTGGAGTGACCGCGGCCATCAACGACGAGGCGCGCTTAGTCCTGCTCGCGGCAAACGTCGCTATCTTCTGTGCGATGCTATTCGTCTGGGGCGGGAGCGAGAGCGCGCCCTACGCGCCACGGCACGACCTCGCGCCGGTGGCTGCCCTGGTCACCTCCTCAATGGCGGCGGGCGCTGCCCTGCTGACCGACGGCGCGGCGGCGATCCTGTGTCTGTTTGTCGCGGCACTCGCGGCCTCCGCGCTCGCCGTGAGCGCGCCCCGCGGGGATGTGCCACCGGTGCCCGCCCCCGCCGACGCCGCGACTGAGAGCGCCGACGACCGCGAGACTCGCGCGCGCCTTGCCCGCAGGGTTGCGTCCGGGCTGAAGCACGCCGGGCTGGCGCTGCTCGGCACGGGTCTGCTCATGTCGGGCGTGCTGCTGGCGAGCCGCTACGCCTTCAACCTGGAAGACCGCGGCCTGCTGCAACTCGGCCTCGGCCTGATGGCGGCCGGGCTGCTGGTGCGCTCGGGCAGCATGCCGTTCGCCGCGGCGTGGGCCGACGCGGTCGAAGCCGCCCCCGGCGCGGCCGTGCTGATGCTGGGCGCGGGGGTTCCCGCCACCCTCGTCAGCGTCGCTCTCATGCTGGACAGCATCGAAGCGGTGCCCAACGGCGTGTCGGGCGCCGCCTGGCTCGGAGTGCTGGGCGCGCTGCTCGCGGGAGTGCGGGCGCTCGGCGCGGTGGTGCAGGCAAGGCGCGCGGGCGGCCTCGACCCCGAAGGACTCGAGGCGGCCTTTGTCGCCGTGCGGGCGCGCTCGACCCTGGCCGGGATGACGGTCGCGCTGGCGGCGGGCTGGGCGGTATTCGGCCTGCTGTCGGGCTGGCCGGGCGGGCGCGAGGGCGCTATCCTCGTCGCGGCCAACATCGCCATAGCGGCCCCCCTGCTCGTGTTAGGCTCGCGCACCACCACAGGCGACGGCGCGGGGCTTCCCGAGCCGGTGGCGCGGCTGGCGCGATACGGCGCGGCGGCGTCGCTGGTCGGCCTGCCCCCGCTCGGCGGCTTCCCCGGCACGGTACTGATCGCCCAGGCCGGGGCCAACGCGGGCGGGCTGTGGCTCATCGGGCTCGTGCTCGGCTCGGCGCTGGTCGGCGCGGCATGGCTGGCGGCGGCCGGCAGCAGCGCACCTCTGCGTCCCGAGCCGGTCGTGTGGCGCGCTCGCTTCGCCGGGCCGTCGCTGATGCTCGTGCTGCTGCTCGCCGCGCTGCAGTTGGCCCTGTTCTTCTTCGCGCCCTTCAGCGGCGCACAATAGCACGGGAAAGCACCGACTATGTTCACAAGGTCCGCTACTCTGAGGTCCACCGCGATATACCACCTGCACATGGGCGGCCCCGACGCCGACGCCATAGAGTGGCGCGCGCTCATGTCGCCCCGCTTCGAGGGGCGGCTCAAGGGCATGGGCATGCGCTTCGTGGACAGCGCGCTCGACGCCGACGTGATGGTGGTCACCGGCCTGCTCCTCTCCGCCACGCTGGACGACGTGCTGGCCGAGGTCGCCGGACTGCCCACCCCGGCAGTGCTCGTGGCGGCGGGCGACAACGCAATCAACGGCGGGCAGTGGGCGCGGCTCGAGATGCCGGGCCTCGACGCTCACCCGCTGTCGCACTACGCCGACGTGCAGATCACCGTGCCGGGCGACCCGCCCACCCCGCAGGCTCTCATCGCCGCGCTCGCCGCCGCCGCCGAGCTGATCGCCCGACCCGACGAAAAGTTGAGGAGTTGGACCGAAGACGAGGACTAGTCCGCCCCGCTTCGCCCATGCTGTAAACTTAATAGCACTAGCCCGAGCACGGATAGCCCGTGCCATCTTCGCGTGCCGGACGAACGCACACACGAAAAGGAAAGCATGGACCCGGACAAACAGAGGCCGCACAGTTGAGACTCAGACAGCCCGCGCTCATTGAACTATGGCGCAAGGAGTTTTCCGGCTATGACGGTGCGCGGTTCCGGCGCGACCTCGTTGCCGGGCTGACCGTCGCGGCGGTCGCGCTGCCCCTCGCCCTGGCATTCGGCGTCGCGAGTAGCGCCACGGCCGCCGCCGGGCTAGTGACCGCGATCCTCGCCGGCTTCGTGATCGGCGCGCTGAGCGGCGCACCCTACCAGATCAGCGGGCCGACGGGTGCTATGGCCGCGGTGCTCCTCGTGGTCGTGCAGAAGCACGGGCTGCAGGGACTGTGGCTTGCCGGCGTGTTGGCGGGCGGGATGTTGCTGCTGCTCGGCATCCTGCGGCTCGGCGGCGTGATCAACTTTATCCCCGCGCCGGTAATCACCGGGTTTACCAGCGGCATCGCGCTCATCATCTTCATCGGGCAGATCGATAACGCACTCGGCATCAGCACCCCGACCGCCGAGACCTCGGCGCAGAAGGCGGTGGGCTACTTCACGCATGGGATCCCGCCCGTCAACTTGCAGGCCGTGCTGTGTGCCGCCGTCGTCGCGGCGACTATGCTCGTGCTCCCACGGCTCAAATTGACTTCGCGCTGGCCCGCCGCCCTGGCCGGCATCGTGCTAGCGAGCCTGCTCGCGTGGGCGCTGGGCTGGAACGTGGCGACCATCGGCGAGATACCGCGCACCATCCTGCTGGACGAGCGCCTGGACCTCGGCGCGATCGACCTGAGCAGCCTGGGCGACCTCGCCGTGCCCGCCGCCGCCATCGCCGCGCTCGGGGCCATCGAAAGCCTGCTTGCCGGGACGGTGGCCGGGCGCATGACGGGCACAAAGCTGAACGCCAACCAGGAGCTTATCGCGCAGGGCGTGGGCAACATGGTCATCCCTTTGTTCGGGGGTGTCCCGGCCACCGCCGCCATCGCCCGCATGAGCGTGGGCGTGAAGGCGGGCGGCATCACCCGCATGGTCAGCTTCGTCCACTCGGCCGCGCTGCTGGTCAGTGCGCTCTTCCTCGGCGGGCTGCTCGGCAACGTGCCGCTGGCCGCGCTGGCTGGCGTGCTCATGGTGACGGCGTGGCGCATGAACGAATGGCACCTGATCCAATTCTACGTCCGTCGGCGGCTAAAAAGCCCCACCACGGTCATGCTCGCCACTCTGCTCGCTACCGTCACACTCGACCTTACCCAGGCGATCATCGTCGGCGTGATGCTGAGCCTGCTCCTGTTCATCAGCCAGGTGTCGCGCCTCGAAGTCGTGCCCACGGAGGTGGACCGCGAGCGCCTGCTGGCGAACGGCCAGCCCGCTCCGCCCGAGGTGGAGGGCATCAAGGTGGTGTACGTGAGCGGCCCGCTGTTCTTCGGGGCCGCCCACCAGCTCTCGGAAGCGCTTGATGAGTTGGGCCAGCCGCCCGCCCTCATCCTGTCGATGCGCGGCGTGCCCCTCATGGATGCATCTGGCCTGCACGCCATCGAGCACGTATGGCACCGGCAGCTCAAGGGGGGCGGCCTGCTCTACCTGACCGGGCTGCAGACCCAGCCTCGCACGCTGGTCGAGCGCTCCGGCCTGCTCGAGACGATGGGCACCGACAAGTTCCTCTGGAGCGCCGACCAGGCCATCAGGGGTGCGTGCGAGGAGCTGGTCTCACGGAAGCAAGCGCCGGGAATCCTCGGACTGGAGCCTGAGATGCTCGAGGTCGAAGCGGAGCTTGAAGAGATGCCCCTCGGCGTGACAACGGTCGAGGAGTAGCGCCACGCCTACAGCGCTTCGTTCTCCAGCGCGAGCGCCTCGCGCAGCGTGTTGAGCGCGTTCTGCAGGGTGCGGTGTACCGTGCGCTCCGACCGCCCGACCTCCAGGGCGATGCGCTTCGCCGGTAGGTCGCGCCCGTAGCGCATCGCCAACAGCCGCCGCCAGTCGTCCGACAGCCGCCCGGCAAGTTCCTCCCACCCCTCGTGCCCATCGAGGCCGCTCGCCGCATCCTGTGCCCCTTCCACCTCGACGTGCGGCTCGTCCTCACCCTCCGGCCCGTTCGCCAGCCGCACTGCCCGTTTGGCCGACCGCAGGTTGTTTGCGTCGCGCACGTAATGGTACGCCCGCATCGACATCGCCGCCAGCATGTAGGGCACGAAGGGCGCGCGCCCTGGCTGCCAGCGGTCGAGCAGGTCGCAGAAGATGATGAACCCCTCCCCCTCAAGGTCGTCCGGCTCGATATGAGAGCCTGTGCGGTCAAGCTGCGCGGCCAGCCTCCGCGCAGGCCCGGTGGCCCGGCGGATCGCTT
>DASTEB010000266.1:0-2729 GCA_035710025.1 Chloroflexia bacterium | reverse complement strand
CCTGTCGCCCGGTACGTTGTTGTACGGCACATGGGGCCACCGCTCAGAGGAGAACGTTCGGGTGGAGCACGTGCGCGACCGGGTGCTGCCGGAGGGTGCAGACCCGCTGTACGGCATCTTCTCGCACATCGGCGCGATCGCCCTGAACGGCGTGCTCGACAGCAACATCCACGTGGGCGAGACGGTGGCAGTGTTCGGACTGGGCACGGTGGGCCAGCTTATAGCTCAGCTTGCCGCGCTGTCCGGCGCGGAGGTAATCGGCGTTGACCTCATACCGGCCCGGCTGCAACTGGCCCGGCAGCTTGGCGCGACGCACGTGATCAACGGGGGAGAGGGACCGGCGGCCGAGGAGATCAAGCGGCTGACGGGCGGGCGCGGCGCCGACGTGTGCATCGAGGCGTCCGGCTCAACCCGGGCGCTCAACGAAGCCGTGCGGGCCTGCGCCTACGCCTCGAAGGTGGTAGCGCTCGGCTTCTACCAGGGCGAGGCCAAGGGCCTGTACCTGGGCGAGGAGTTCCACCACAACCGCATCAATATCGTCTGCTCGCAGATCAGCGGGGTCTCGCCCGAGCTGCAGCACCGCTGGGACCGAGTGCGCCTCGTGCAGACCTTCATTGGGCTGGCCGCGCGGGGCAAGGTGCAGGTGCGCCCCCTCATCACGCACATCGCCCCGCCCGAGCAGGCGCCCGAGCTGTTCCGCCTGATGGACGAGCAGCCGGGCGAGGTACTGCAAGCCGTGATCGACTTCGGCGGGGGTATGGTACGAGGGGAGGCCTGACTACTGACCGGGCACTATTGGCGTGCAGTTCGAGCGAGAGGAGACCCGAGATGAAAGTCGCTGTAGTCGGGGCGGGCAACATCGGCGGCAAGCACATCGGCATACTGGCCGAGGAACCGGGCGTCGAGATCGTGGGCATCGTGTCGCCCTCGCCCGAACGCGTAGCCGCGGCCGCCCGCCAGTGGAACGTTCGCGCCTACGCCAGCCACGACGAGCTGCTGGCCCGCGAGCAGCCCGACGCCGTGTGGGTGTGCGTGCCCCCGTGGGCGCACGGTCCGGTGGAGGTCGCATTGATCGAGCGCCGCATCCCCTTCTTCGTGGAAAAGCCGCTGTCGGCCGACCGCGACACAGCCGAGCGTATCGCGCAGTCGGTCAACGGCAATGGGCTTGTCACGGCCGTGGGCTACCACTGGCGTGCCATGGACACGATGGCCGAGGTGCGCTACACGCTGGCCGCCAACCCCGCCCGCATGGTGCTGGGCGCCTGGCTCGACGCCACGCCCCCGCCCCAGTGGTGGCGGCACCGGGACACCAGCGGCGGGCAGGTGGTCGAGCAGGCCACTCACCTGTTCGACGCCGCTCGCTACCTGGTGGGCGAAGCCCGGGTAATCTCGGCCACCGCTACCCGCTACGGCCAGGCCGCCTACCCCGACTCGGACGTGGCCGACGCGAGCGCGGCCCTCCTGCGGTTCGACAACGGCGCGACGGGCGTGTTCACCGCCACGTGCCTGCTCGGCGGGCTTGCCGCGCAGTACGTACAGATAGTGTGCGAGCGCCTGCTCATCACCGTGACTCGCAAAGGCGTGACCTACGACACGGGCGACTCGGTCCGCGAGGTGCCCCTGGGCAACGATCCCTTTGTGGCCGAAGACCGGGCGTTCATCGAGGCCGTGCGCCGGGGCGATACCGCGCCCGTACCGTGTACCTACGCCGATGCCCTGCTCACCCACCGCCTCTGCTTCGACGTGGCGGAAGCGGGAGAGCTTGCCGCGTCCGGGCCGTGATTACGACGGGCGGACCGGAACCGGCCTATCTATGAACGTCTCGGCGAACCGCACGTACTTGTACACGTCGGCGAACGTGGTCGCCAGGCCCACCGACGCCCGCAGCGCGCCGGTGGTCTTGCCGTCTATCACGTGCAGGAATTGCTCGAACGTGAGGCTGTGCTTGTCCTTGAAGCACGGCGCGAGGTCGGCCTCTGTGAACCCCAGCGCGACCTCCCGCGCCCCCGGGTTACAGTGACACCCGGCGCGCAGCGAGATGCGCTCCTCGTTCGCCAGCTTCTCCACGTCGTTACAGTCCCACAGCCTGCCGTCGCGGTCGAAGAAGTTGACCTGCACGGTCCCTCCGCGCATGTGCGTGTTCGCAGGCCCGTACAGCCTGATAAGCGGGTTGCCGTTGCTGTGGCGCATCCTTAGCAGCCGCTCGATCAGCCAGCCCGTCAGGCACGTCACCCGCGTGTGGATCATGTCGATCCCGACCGACTCGAGATACCGCAGCCCGATCTCCACCGCCGGTATGCTCAGGTAATTGACGGTGCCGTCCTCGAAGCCCGCCGGGCCGGGCGTCAGGTAGTGGTCGTTCGCCACGACCGAGGAGAACGTGATCGTGCCCCCCGAATACCAGGGCCGCCTGAGTTTCGCGGCCGCGCTGTGGCGCACCAGCAGGCAGCCCACGCCGGTCGGATAGCCGAACATCTTGTAGAAGGAGAGGTCCACGAAGTCGGGGTGCCAGCGGCTGAGGTCGAGCCGGTTGGACGGCGTGAAGGCCGCAGCATCGAGCAGCACGTCCCAGCCCGTCGCCTGCGCCCGGGCGATCCATTCGAGGGGGTGCTGCACGCCTGTGAAGTTGGACTGCGCGGGGTAGGCGAACAGGTTGTGCTTCCCCGGCTGCGCCGCCTCGAGGGCTCGCGCCAGATGCCCCTCGTTCACCCGCAGGTCGGGCAGCAGCA
>DASTEB010000265.1:0-4722 GCA_035710025.1 Chloroflexia bacterium | reverse complement strand
GCAAGTGCTGGGCATCGCTCTTTACCGAGAGGGCAGTAGTTTACCGCATTCACAACGGCTTCGACCACCGTAAAGTCCACCTGGCGGTGGTTGTTCAGAAGATGGTCTTCCCGCAGGCGGCAGGAATTCTGTTCACCGCCGATCCCGTCACTTCCAATAGAAAAGTGCAATCCATCGATGCCGGCTTCGGACTTGGCGAGGCCATGGTCTCCGGCCTGGTCAATGCCGACAACTATAAAGTGCGTGACGGTAAGATTATCGAGAAGAAGGTATCCCCAAAGAAGCTGGCTATTTATGCCCTGAAGGATGGAGGTACGAAAGTACAGGAGATCGAGCCTGAACGGCAGAACAGGCAGGCGCTGACGGACGAGCAGATTGTGCGGCTCGCGCACATAGGCAGAACGATTGAAGCACATTTCGGCCACCCCCAGGACATCGAATGGTGCCTGGTTGACGATTCTTTCTACATTGTCCAGAGCCGGCCAATCACCACCTTATACCCCATCCCTGAAGCAAGCGATCAGGGGAATCACGTCTACATATCTGTCGGTCATCAGCAAATGATGACCGACCCCATGAAACCATTGGGGATGTCTCTATGGCAGTTGACAGCCGGCCGTCCCATGTTTAAAGGTGGTGGGAGGTTGTTTGTCGATGTCGCACAAGACCTGGCTTCACCCGTGCGAAGAGGAATAATCGTAGATGTCCTGGGCAAAGCCGATCCGCTCTTCAGAGACGCAATGATGACCATCCTGGAGCGAGGAGATTTCATAGAGTCGTTGCCGGACGATAACAACGAGCAGAGTCCCGGTAAAGGTGACAAAGGTGCGCCGACTCACGACTATCAAACACTCATAGACTACGATCCGACCATCGTCTCTGATTTGATCAGGAAGAGCCAGGCATCGCTAGAAGAGTTGGCACATGCCATCCAGACGAAATCGGGCCTGGATTTGATTGATTTTATTCTGGACGATATCCAGCAATTAAGGAAGAGCATATCTGATCCACAGAGTTTCGGCGTGTTCATGACCGCCATGAATGCTACATCATGGATCAATGAAAAGATGGAGGAATGGCTGGGGGAAAAGAACGTAGCGGACACGCTTTCTCAATCCGTACCCAACAATATCACGTCGGAAATGGGCCTGGCGCTCCTGGACGTCGCGGATGCGATTCGCCCGTATCCGGAAGTGATTGAGTATCTGCATCATGCAAGAGACGATGACTTCTGGGATGAATTGGTGAAGGTTCATGGTGGACGGGAAGCCCGCGACGCTATCTCTGCGTATCTCGCCAGGTACGGAATGCGCTGCCCCGGGGAAATCGATATCACCAGGCCTCGTTGGAGCGAAAGACCGACCATGCTGGTCCCAATGATCCTCCGTAACATCAAGTATATGGAGCATGGTGCGAGCAAGCGGAAATTCGAGCAAGGGCGGCAGGAGGCTTTGGAAAAAGAACAGGAGTTGGTAGAGCGTCTGATGCGGTTGCCGGACGGCGAGCGAAAAGCCGAAGAAACGAAACGAATGATCGGCCTGGTCCGCAATCTCATCGGGTATCGCGAGTATCCAAAATACGCCATCGTGAGCCGCTACTTCGTGTACAAGCAGGCGTTACTGAGAGAAGCCGAACGGCTTGTACAGGCCAACGTCATCCATGAAAAAGAAGATCTCTACTACCTCACTCTCGAAGAGCTTCGCGAGGTAGAACGCACGGATAGCCTGGATTACCGGATCATCAGCAAGCGAAAAGCCGAGTACGAACTCTATGAGAGACTCACTCCGCCGCGTGTTATCACGTCTGATGGTGAGATCATTGCAGGTCAGTACAAACGCGAGAATCTCCCGGCCGAAGCTCTTGTAGGTTTGCCTGCTTCTTCGGGCGTCATAGAGGGACGGGCACGGGTCATCTTGAACATGGAAGATGCTGACCTGGAAGATGGAGACATATTAGTCACCCGCTCTACCGACCCTGGCTGGACGCCGTTGTTCGTATCGATAAAGGGCCTGGTCACCGAAGTCGGTGGACCGATGACCCACGGCGCAGTAATCGCGCGTGAGTATGGCTTACCGGCAGTTGTCGGAGTCGAAAATGCGACCAAGCTGATCAAGGACGGGCAGCGGATTCGGGTACATGGAACGGAAGGGTACATAGAAATCTCACATTAGGCTTCCTGGCTCGCCGGTCACTTCGCGGCCCCGGGGCAGCACAGCAGCCCGGCGCCCGCACTTGCGGAGGACCTTGACATAACGTCCGGCCCCGGTCGGCGGCCGCAAAGCACAAAGGGCACCCCGAAACGGGTGCCCTAGTTCGTGCCGGGTTGTGCCGTGCGCGCTGTGCTATCTGCGCCTGAACCAGCGCTTGATGCCGGCCAACGGGTCGTCGTTGACCTCACGGCGGGTGTTGAAGTCGATCACCTGCCCGCGCCAGCGTTTCTGCTCGGTAGGCGAGTAGCCGCCCGAGGTCGTGCCGGTGCTGCGGTACAGGATGATCGGCAGCAAGAACAGGATAACCGCGAGAATGACCAGCACCGTGCTGAGGAACGATGAAAAGCTGTTGACCACGACCGCTAGGATGGCGGCGCCAAACGCGAGCAGCATATACTGGCCGCTGCTCAGCCGCTTCCAATCGGGCATGGTAAATCCGGTCTGCCGGGGGACGCGGGTGGGGGTGCTCCTTCGAAAGTCGATGGGGGGCCGGGCTTCACGTTCGCGCTCGCGCTGGCGCACCGGGCGGTCCGTCTGCCCTTTGTCCTCATCGTACTTGCGCAGGATCTCCTCGATCTCGCGCTCGTAACGCTGCTTGTTCATAGCCGTCCTGCGCTTTCTGTTTGCCCTCTGTAATAACGCAAACGCCAGACCTTATGCCCGATTGTACCGCCCTTGCCTCCCGGTGTCAAAGGTCCGCAGACCTATTTCGGGAGGCGATGTGGGGCGCGTCAAATACCGGACGGCGCGCCGGAGGCCCACCCGACTATGGCCAGGTGGTCGGGACCAGGTACTCGGCCTTAACCCAGCCCTGCCGCCCGTCGTTCGGCAATTCAACGTGGCGGAATTTCCCGTCCGCGTTCTCCTGGTCGGGGCCGATGATCATGAACTTCGCGCCCTCGCCCACGACCACCACCGTATCGGCGTCGTTGCGCGGCTCCCGGCGCAGGCGCACGCCCGAGCCGCCCGTGTTGGCCACCTGCACGTACTCGACCACGGCCGTGGGAGTGGGCAGACCAACCGTGCTGGTGGCGACCGCCTCGACCGTCTGCGTGGCTAGCGCCCCGGTGCCCGGCGTGCTCTCCGGGGTGGTCTCGGCGGCGATGCCCAGCAGGTCGCGCACGGGGCTGACCATGCGGTCGGCCACGCCCGGCGTGACCCGCCAGAACAGGAACAGGAAGACCGCGATGAGCAGGATGGGCAGGATGGCCAGCGCCGAGCAGCCGATACGGCTGGGGGGCCTGTAAAGTGGGTATTCCTCCGGCTCAAGCGGGAGCCGGGGCTCAGGGGTGGTAATCGGCATTGCCTCTCTTCAGTTGTGTATCTTTTTGCGCGGCCGGGCGGCCCCTGCTACGGGCGGCGGCCTGCCGCTACGGCGTGCGGAGTATCGTGTCGCGTGTGGCTTACCCTATTATATCCGGTAAGCCGTGGCGCGTCACCGAAACGCACGTTGCCCGGGCCGCGGCGCGGCTACTCGGTGCGGGTACTCGACGCGGCGGGGGGCCCGAGGACGCTGCCCGCAATCTGCGGATATCCTGAAAGCAAGGCCCGTGCCTCAATCGGCGCTTTGCCCGCAAGCTGCACCTGCCGCAGCTCCAGCAGCCCCTCGCCCGCCTGCACCACTACCCTCTGGCCACGCCCCTCGCCGGGCAGCACTACCACCGCGCCCGGTTGCGCCTTCGTCCCATCGCCCTCTGCCGGCCGGGCGCTGAGCACCTTTATCATCCGGTCGCCCCAGTAAGTATACGTACCGGGCCACGGCTGCAGCGCGCGCACGCGGCGCGCAAGCTCCTCTGCGCCCATCGTCCAGTCGAGCAGGCCGTCCTCCTTGGAGAGCGTGCGGGTGAGCGTAGCGCCTTGCTCCGGCTGGGGCACCGCCTCGACTTCGCCGCGCAGCCACAGGGGCAGCACCTCGGCCAGCAGTTCGGCGCCCATAGCGGCGAGGCGCGCGCTCAGCGCCGGGTGGGTCTCTTCGGGGCCGATGGGCGTGGCGCGCTGCGCGATGATGGGGCCGGTATCGAGGCCGCGGTCCATGCGGATGATGCTCACGCCCGTCTCCGAGTCGCCCGCAAGGATGGCCGACTGGATAGGCGTGCTTCCGCGCCAGCGGGGCAGCAGCGACGGGTGCAGGTTGATCGAGCCGCGCCGGGGCAGGTCTAGCAGCGCGGGCGCGACGTACTCTCCGTAGGCCACCAGCACCGTCACGTCGGGCGCCAGGGCCGCCATGCGCTCGCGAAACGCGGGGTCGCGCAGGCTCGCGGGCTGTATGATCTGCAGGCCAAGCTCCTCGGCCGCGACCTTGACGGGCGGGGGGGTCACGCGAGCGCCCCGCCCGGTCGGCCTGTCGGGCTGCGTCACCACCGTGACCATATACGGCCCCTCGGCCAGCGCGCGCAGCGAGGGCACGGCAAACTCAGGCGTGCCCATGAACACCACGGTCGGCTCGATAGCGGAGGTAGACATCGCTGGTAATATAGTGAAAGCCCCGCCGGGGTGTCAACGGGTCAATGAA
>DASTEB010000264.1:0-3293 GCA_035710025.1 Chloroflexia bacterium | reverse complement strand
ATGCTGTCGGTCGATTCGACCCTGGCGGGCTGCTTGCGGGCCTTAGCCTTCTTCTCGGCGGGCTGCTCGGCCGGGGTCTCAGTCGCGGTCTCGGTCTCGGTTTCCGCCAGCAGCCGGGTTTCTTTGGCGCGCTTCCCCTTCGTCTTCTTTTCGGCCGGGGCTGCCGCCTCGACTTCCGCCTGCATCTCGGGCATCGCCTCTATTGGCGCTTCGGCCGCGGCCTGCGGCTCCGAGCCGTTGCCCGTGTCGAGCAGTGGCGCCTCGTGCTCGTCGCTGGAGAGCATCATGGCGCGCTCGAACTTGGTCAGGGGCTGGGGCTCCAGCGCGTACATCTCGGTGAGGGATTGCACGATATCGGTCAGGTCGGACATGGTGCCGTCGGGCAGCAACTCGACCTCAAGCTCAAAGCTGCTCACAGGCTCGTGCGGCGTGCCGATGGTCACCTCGTCGGCGCTCATTTCGGCCACCGCGCGCTCGCCGTCGAACAGGCGCGACACGGTGCGCACCTGATCTACAGCCACGAGATCGCGCAGGGGTGAATCGCCCGCCACTTCGCTCACAAGCGAGCGCACTTCGCCTTCGGGCCACTCGGCGATTTCCAGGGTGGGTACTTCGACCTCGTACTCGTCGCGGCTGTGGATGGCGCCTTCCGGGGGAGCGCCGAGGCGCTTGATGGTCACCAGGGTCCCGCCGGTGTAGCCCTCACGGAGGCGGGCGTAAAGCTGGCGGCTGTAAAAGCGGTGGTCCTCGGTGTCCACGTAGCGGTCGTGGACCAGTTTGACCTTCTCGTCGCGCCTCTCGTATGGGCCTATCTTATCCAGCGCTTTCAGCTGAGCGAAGACCTCGCTGCCGGGGACGACGAACTTGGCTTCGGTTTCCACGCGTTTCTCCTATATGCTGCGGTATGCGCGGCGCTCCAGACGAGCGGCCGCCCGCCGCTGTGTATAGTTTGCAGGCGTTGGGCGGGTACGCGAACGTATGTGATTCTGTCTATGTTATACACGCATGGGAACCTGGGAGCAATCGGGCGAACGGTCTATTCCCGCGAAAGCTGCCTGCGTATCTCGCCGCCGCGCTTGTAGGCCGCCTGCACGCCGCTGTCGAGCGCCTGCGCCATACCGCCCCGGGCGAACTCGGCCAGTGCAGCCTCGGTCGTGCCGCCTTTGGACGTGACGGCGTGCCGCAGAGCGCTCGGCGCGCCCGCGCCCTCGCGCAGCATTTTGGCCGCGCCCCAGATGGTCTGCAGCACAAGCTCGTGCGCCTCGTCGTCCGACAGGCCGATGCCCCGGGCCGACTCAATCAACATCTCGGCGAAGTAGAACAGGTACGCCGGGCCCGAGCCGCTGATGGCGGTCGCCTGGTCGAGGTAGCTCTCGTCCGACATCTCGATTTCGCGGCCCAGCGCGCTTAGGAGGCTTCGCACGCGCTCGCGCTGCTCCTCGGACACCCCGTCGCTCGCAACCCAGGCCGACATCCCTTCCCCCACTTGCGCCGGGGTGTTCGGCATCACGCGCACCACAGGCTGCGCCGCATCGCTCAGCCAGGCGCGCACCTGCGAGATAGCTACGCCCGCCGCCACGCTGATCACCAGCTTGCCCTCAAGGCAGCCGCCGAGCGAATGGAGCGCGTCCTGCATGTCCACAGGCTTGACCGCGACAATGATGGTGTCGGCCCAGTGGGCGGCCTTGTGGTTGTCGTACGAAGTGTTCACGCACCAACGCTCGGCGAGCCGCTCCAACTTGCCGTGCGAGCGGTTGGTGACGAGCAAGTCGTCGGCTGTGTGGAGCCTCGTGCTCAGCACCCCGGCCACGATGGACGAAGCCATGTTGCCCGCCCCGATGATTGCTAACTTGTCTTTCATGTTGTGCCTCCCCGGACCCCGGAATCAAAAAACCCCGTCCAGTCTGCTCAGGACGAGGTCAAACCCCGCGGTACCACCCGAATTAGCCTCTCGGCTCACTTAGCCAGTACGGAGCGCTTGGCTCGATACTGCTCCTGTGGGTAACGGAAGGATTCCGGCTCTGCTTAGTCACCCCGGCGATGCGGCGTTTTCGCAGGCAGCTCACGGGTGGGTTCCTCACGCAGTACGGCGCTAACTTGCACTATCTTAGCTCGCTGTGTCCGGTATGCGCGGCTACTATTCCCGCTCGACGCTTTTCTTGCCTATTCAGTTGTGTAGGTTTTACAATACCACCGGCACGCCCCGCCTGTCAATACTCCGCCGGGCCGATTCCCGCAGCCCGCCGCGCTTCTCCGCCACCCCAAGGAGATAACCGCCATTCCAATTACACCCACCGGCTTCCTCTCTCCACGACAGCGGCGTACCCTGCGCGCCGTGTGCGACACCGTTATGCCCTTGCTCGATGTGCCGCCGGAGCTTGACCGCAGCAAGCCCACGCTGGCCGCCTACCTGCGCCGCAGGGCGTCCGACCTCGACGTGGCGGGGGCCATCGAGCGCACGCTGGCGCGCGAAGCAGGCCCGGCCGACCAGCGCCGCTTCCGCCTGATGCTTTTCGCGCTGGACAACCCGGCTGTGTGCCTGGCGAGCACGGGCAGCGCTACCCCGTTCAGCCGACGGAGCCCGCGCGGGCGTGAGCGGATGCTGCTGCGGTGGGCGCGCTCACGGGAGCCGCACCTGCGAAGCGCCTTCCAGACGCTAAAGCGCATGGCGGCTTACTTCTTCTTCACGGTGCACGATGCGAGCGGCGCGGTCCCGAACGCTGCCCTGTTCGACTTCCCGCGCCCCTGGCAGGCACCCCCTCGCCCGGCCCCGCCCGCAAACCCCGACAACCCCATCCGCCCGCTCGAGGTGATGACCGATTCCGTGATGGAGGCCGACGCGGTCGTTGTTGGCTCGGGCGCGGGCGGCTCGGTGGTGGCCGCACTGCTGGCGCAGTCAGGGCGCAAGGTGGTCGTGCTGGAGGCGGGGGAGGCGCTGGCCGAGGCGGATTACGGGCACGACGAGGGCGAAGGCTTCGAGCGGATGTTCCTCAAGGCCGGCCTGCTTGCCTCTGAGGACGTGGGAATCGCAGTGGTCGCGGGGCGCGTGCTGGGCGGGGGCACGACGGTCAACTGGATGACGTGCTTCCGTCCGTCGGCCCGCGTGCTCAGCCAGTGGGCCGAAGCGAGCGGCGTGCCCGGGCTAACGGGGATTGGCCTGCAGCATTCCCTGGACGAGGTCGAGCGCCGCCTGAACGTCGGCCGCGAGGAAGGCGCGCTGAACGCGCATAACGAACGTCTTGTGCGCGGGGCGAAGGCGCTGGGCTGGCACTACGCTTTCCAGCCGCGCAACG
>DASTEB010000263.1:0-2363 GCA_035710025.1 Chloroflexia bacterium | reverse complement strand
ATGCTGTCGGTCGATTCGACCCTGGCGGGCTGCTTGCGGGCCTTAGCCTTCTTCTCGGCGGGCTGCTCGGCCGGGGTCTCAGTCGCGGTCTCGGTCTCGGTTTCCGCCAGCAGCCGGGTTTCTTTGGCGCGCTTCCCCTTCTTCTTCTTTTCGGCCGGGGCTGCCGCCTCGACTTCCGCCTGCATCTCGGGCATCGCCTCTATTGGCGCTTCGGCCGCGGCCTGCGGCTCCGAGCCGTTGCCCGTATCCAGCAGTGGCGCCTCGTGCTCGTCGGTGGACAGCATCATGGCGCGCTCGAACTTGGTCAGGGGCTGCGGCTCGAGCGAGTACAACTCGGTCAGGGCCTGCACGACATCGGTCAAATCGGACATCGTGCCGTCGGGCAGCAATTCGACCTCAAGCTCGTAGCTGCGCACAGGCTCGTGCGGCGTGCCGATGGTCACTTCGTCCAGGCTCATCTCGGCCACGGCGCGCTCGCCGTCGTACAGACGCGACACGGTGCGAACCTGGTCTACCGCCACGAGATCGCGGAGGGGTGAGTCGCCCGCCACCTCTGACACGAGAGAGCGTACCTCGCCCTCGGGCCATTCGGCGATTTCCAGGGTGGGCACCTCGACCTCGTACTCGTCGCGGCTGTGGATGGCGCCTTCCGGGGGAGCGCCGAGCCGCTTGATGGTCACGAGAGTGCCGCCTGTGTAGCCCTCGCGCAGGCGGGCGTAAAGCTGGCGGCTGTAGAAGCGGTGGTCCTCGGTGTCCACGTAGCGGTCGTGGACCAGTTTGACCTTCTCGTCCCGCCTCTCGTATGGGCCTATCTTATCCAGCGTCTTCAGCTGAGCGAAGACCTCGCTGCCGGGGACGACGAACTTGGCTTCGGTTTCCACGCGTTTCTCCTGTGTGCTGCGGTATGCGCGGCCCTCTGGACGAGCGGCCGCCCGCCGCTATGTATAGTCTGCAGGCGTTGGGCGGGTACGCTAACGTATGTGATTCTGTCTAGTTATACACGCATGGGAACCGGGGCGCAATGCGTTGGTTCGTATTGCGTTAACCGTGTCGGGGCGTTCCGGCGTTACGGCTCCATCGAATGTGATGCGTGATTCGTAATTCGTGATGCGTGATGCGTGACCTCTCGTGAGGAAGCCGGCTGACTCCGCACTACCCGGTATGGAAATGCTCACGCATCACGCATCAGACAGCTGCCTGCGTATCTCGCCGCCGCGCCTGTAGGCTGCCTGCACGCCGCTGTCGAGCGCCTGCGCCATGCCGCCCCGCGCGAACTCGGCCAGGGCCGCCTCGGTCGTGCCGCCCTTGGATGTGACCGCGTGCCGCAGCGCGCCCGGCGCTCCCGCGCCCTCGCGCAGCATCTTGGCAGCGCCCCAGATGGTCTGCAGCACTAGCTCGTGTGCCTCCGCGTCCGACAGGCCGATGCCCCGAGCCGACTCGATCAACATCTCGGCGAAGTAGAACAGGTACGCCGGGCCGGAGCCGCTTATCGCGGTCGCCTGGTCGAGGTAGGTTTCGTCCGACATCTCGATCTCGCGGCCCAGCGCGCTCAGGAGGGAGCGCACGCGCTCGCGCTGCTCCTCCGACACGCCGTCGCTCGCCACCCAGGCCGACATCCCCTCGCCCACCTGTGCCGGGGTGTTCGGCATCACGCGCACGACAGGCTGCGCCGCGTCGCCCAGCCAGGCGCGCACCTGCGAGATGGCGACGCCCGCCGCCACACTGATTACCAGTTTGCCCTCAAGGCACCCGCCGAGCGAATGGAGCGCCTCCTGCATGTCGATGGGCTTTACCGCCACTATGATGGTGTCGGCCCAGTGGGCGGCCTGGTGGTTGTCGTACGACGTTTTCACGCCCCAGCGCTCGGCCAGCAACTCAAGCTTGCCGTGCGAGCGGTTGGTCACGAGCAGGTCGTCGGCTGTGTGGAGCCTCGTGCTCAGCACCCCGGCCACGATGGACGATGCCATGTTGCCCGCCCCGATTATCGCCAGTTTGTCTTTCATGTTGTGCCTCCCCGGACCACGGAATCAAAAACCCCGTCCTGTCTGCTCAGGACGAGGTCAAACCCCGCGGTACCACCCGAATTAGCCTCTCGGCTCTCTTAGCCAGTACGGAGCGCTCGGCTCGATACTGCTCCTGTGGGTAACGGAAGGATTCCGGCTCTGCTTAGTCACCCCGGCGATGCGGCGTTTTCGCAGGCAGCTCACGGGTGGGTTCCTCACGCAGTACGGCGCTAACTTGCACTATCTTAGCTCGCTGTTTCCGGTATGCGCGGCTACTATTCCCGCTCGACGCTTTTCTTGTCTATTCAGTTGTGTAAGTTTTACAATACCACCGGCACGCCCGCCTGTCAATACTCCGCC
>DASTEB010000262.1:0-14598 GCA_035710025.1 Chloroflexia bacterium | reverse complement strand
CCCCCAGTTTCCAGAAGCGTATTAGTATCGGCGGCCAGTCGCTGGCCCTCGGCTCGGGTGAAGTTTGCCTGCGCCTCCGCTTGTCGGCTAAGGGCTAACACCGAGAGAAGGGCTACGACAATGAGGAAGATGGCAAGCCCGCTCGCCAGGTAGCGCAGCCTGCTCGCAGCCCGCTTCTGCAACACCAATTCGCGTGTTTGGCGCTGCTGCTCCGCCGCTTCCTGCTTACGCCGGTTCTCCTGGCTCGCTTCCAGGTACGCTTGCTCTTCCCCGGTCAGGGCCACTC
The DNA here is from genome assembly GCA_035710025.1 of Chloroflexia bacterium. Taxonomy (GTDB): domain Bacteria; phylum Chloroflexota; class Chloroflexia; order QHBQ01; family JADMIH01; genus JADMIH01. The sequence goes on along the minus strand of DASTEB010000262.1, from coordinate 14,312 downwards.
CCCCACTGTCGCCCGCGTGCGCTGCCAGCCCCTCGAACTGCGCCAGACGGCTCCCGCTCGTGAGGTAGCTCGGCTGCTGCCCCGACGCCAGCCACTCGGCCGCCGAGGACATCAGCCGCCGCTGCACATGCAGGCTTTCCCTGCTCTCGTCCAGCCAATCTCGCAGCCGTCCCCAACTCCGCAGCAGCGCCTCGTGCGCCACTTCCACAGTCGGTTCCCGCGTCAGGGGGTTGCGGTCGAACGTCAGCATACGGTACCGCCCGAATAGTTCCAGCACCCGCTGGAGTGCCCCCTCTTCGTTCTCGCCGTTCGACGCGGCGCCGGCCACTGAAATCAACTCCGACATGAGCACGCGCCGCCGGGTATCTTCGACCCCCTCGCCTAGCGTCACCAGCCTGAGGAACAGCTGGCGTGCAGCGGCCTGCTCGGGCGCCGTCAGCCCCCTGTACAGGCTCTCGGCCCGCAGCGCCAGCGAGCCGAATACGCCCCCGCTGGCCCGGTAGGCGGCCACCGTCAGCATTCTCCCCTCGCGCCGCTCGTATAGCTCGGTGAGGGTGTATTGCAGGAGCGGCAGCGTGCCCGGCTGCTCAGAAACGTCCTGCATGATCGTGGCGACCAGGTCGCGCTCCAACTGCAGCCCGACCCGCTCTGCCGGGCCTGTGATCGCCCGGTACATCTCGTCAGGGGTGAGGGGGCCTACGACTTCGGTACGCTTGCCCAGCAATTCACTGGACGGCAAATAGAGCAGGGGGCGGTCGTAGAAGTCGGCCCGCAGGGTGATAACCACCCACAGGCGGCTGCGCGGGTCGGTAACGGCCGAGAAGAGGCTGTCGAGGAAATCGGCCCGCACGTCCTCGTCTTCAACGAGGGTGAATACCTCCTCGAACTGGTCGATCACCAGCACCAACTCGATCCGGTCGTCTCCGGGCAGCACTCGCTTCACGGCACGGGCCAGGCCCCGCTCGTCGGCCCGCAACTGCTCCATCAAGCTGGAGGGTGGGTTGACCGCCACGCGCAGGAGCGCCGCTTCCAATTCCTCCAGCGGGCGAGTGCCCGGGATCATGTCCACCGTCACCGGGCTGAGGCCGCCGGGGAGTGAGTAATGCCGCAGAGCGGGCACCAGCCCCGCTCGCACCACGCTCGACTTGCCCGAGCCGGAAGGCCCAACCACAGCGAGGAAGCGCGCCAGATTGGTGCCTTCGTCCAGCCGCTCACGCAGCCGTTGGGAGAGGGTCTCACGTCCAAAGAAGTCGGGCGCGTCGGCTTCGTGGAAAGCCCGCAGGCCCTTGTATGGGTTTGACGGCTCCTGCAGTTCCTGATGCGACTGTGGCCCATATGCCTGCGCTACACGGGGCCGGGGGCTATCTGTGCGTGCGCTATTGCCCTGGGGAGTTACAGGGGCGCTACCTGATGGAACCGGTGAGTCGGCGATCGCCGGACCGTTGGCCGGGCCGGAAGTTGCCAGGGTTGCCGCAATTGCCGGGGGCAACACGTCCCAGGGCGCGTCCGGGGGAGGGACGTCAGGCATGCGCGCGCTTCGGACGAAGCTCTGGCGCTCTGCGGGTGGGACATCAAGAGCCTGGGCCAGCAATTCCGCCAGTTGGCGGGAGGGCCTGAGCGTGCCGGCCTCGATCTTCTTGATAGTGTCCGGGGAATAACCCAGCTCGTCGGCGAGGGCCTGCTGGGTCAAGTCGAGTTCTCTACGCCGCCGCTTGACAAACTGGCCGAATCCAAGGGTCCTGTCCATCCATTTTCTCGACTTCCATGCGCCGGGGTACGCGCACTAATCGCACAACATCAGTAGCCGACGGTGCGAGCACAGCCGCTCTGCTGCGCACGTGTACACGTTTTTGTACCCCTATCTATACCCCTGGTTATCCGCATATTATACCCGGAATCCCTTCCATGCATAGTAGTCTAGATGCTTTAATCCAGTTACTCCCCCCACAGTGAACAGCCTGAGGGGAATAAGCGGGGAAGCACAGCAGATGGTATCAGACACAAGTCCCGAAACACGGGGACGAAAAGGAGACATACAATGTCGGCTTACCAGCAGTATATCGACGAGTCTCGAGCCTCTCAGCACCGCCAGGACTTGATGCGCGACGCATTTACCGAGCGCGCCCTGAGGGCAATGCGCAGCGAACAGCAAAGTGATCGGGAAGAGGGGCTGACGCCGTCGGCCGGTGCCGTGCCCCGTCCTTCGAGGGCGCGCCGTGCATGGCGCACTCTGACGACCACCCTGGCTTCCTTCCTGTAGGGCGCCGGTTATGACTCGCGACCTCGGCGCATGCCAGGAAGAGGCATTTGACCGGCTGGTGAAGCGCCTTCTGACTGAAGAGTTGGAGCGCTTCCCGGCCCCGGGCACCCGAGCCTGGCAGGCGCTGATCGTCCGGCTCGGGTCTCGGGCGAAATGTGGGCTTGACGATCGACAACACCGCAGTGCCGGGCGACGGGCGCCGCGTACGCGGCTTCCACGCCAACGCCGCGCTGCCCGTCGACCCGTACCTGAAGAACACCACGCCGGTGGACCCCGTGGGCGGCAGCGTGGTGTTATACGACACGAAGGTCAAGGTTGTGAAGGCGTAGCCTTATCCCGGCCGTAACCGTTCAATACGCCACCCCGGTGCTCGGTGAAAAGGAGCATCGGGGTGGCGCGTTATCTACTGTGACCAAAACGCGAATGCGAGCCATTAGCATCGGTGAGGGCGCTGGAGTGGAGTCGCGTACGTGTGCAGAAGGATATCCGGCAGGCAATGTGTCACCAATTGGCAACCTAGTTACATACTTGCTGTAACCTCTCCTTGCTAATCTGACAATGGAAGAATCCGCAGGTGGCCGCCGGTAGCCCTTACCGGCGAACGTGGAGCCCTGGAATTGTGCAAGCAGAAGGAGGGCTTCTACATGAGCACACCTACCTCCGTCAAATACCAGGCCCAACTGGACCAGGAGTTCGCCCACTGGATCACAGGCGTCGTCGGTGGGGAGCGCTTAAGACAATGCATCCAATGCGGGCAGTGCAGCGCCCTGTGCCCATTGTCCGCATTCATGGACCATACGCCACGCCAGGTGATGCACCTGGCACGCGAGGGCTTCAAGCATGAGGCCCTACAGAGCAACGCCATCTGGCTGTGCGCAAGCTGCTATGGCTGCGCGGTTGAATGTCCCAAACAAATCATGATAACCGACGTCATGTACGCCCTCAAGCAGCGGGCGCTCCGCGAAAAGGTCTACCCGCGCCACTTCTCTATCCCCGTGTTGGCGCGGGCTTTCTTTGAGATGGTGAGAGCTAACGGACGTATCACCGAGTCGTGGCTTGTCATCCGGGTCTTCTTCAAGACCAACGTGCTGAAGATTTTCGGCATGAGCAGACTTGGACTAAACCTGATGCGTACCGGGCGCTTCCGGCTCCGTATGGAGTCGATCCGGGGCCGCCATGAGGTGAGGGCACTGCTGGACGCCGTCGAGGCGGCGACGGACGAAGGACGCAGGACCAGAGCACCGGGAAACACAAGTTCTTCCCATGTCGCCGGTCACTCGCCCGGGAGAGAAGCGGAGGCCGGTAAGGGGGCGGCAGTCGTATGAGTGCAACGACACTGGCCGGGAGATATCTTTACTATCCCGGCTGCTCGCTCAAGGGGACCGGCAGGGCCTACGAGACCTCGCTCCTCGCCGTTTTCCGCGCCCTCGGGGTAGAGCTGTTGGAGCTTGATGACTGGAACTGCTGCGGGGCTACTGCCTACATGTCGGTCGACGAGGTGAAGGCTTTTGCCCTCTCCGGGCGCAACCTGGCACTGGCTGAGCGGCAGGGGTTACCGGACGAAGCCAGGGGGGAGCAGGTTGATCTGATAGCACCCTGCAGCGCCTGTTACCTCGTCCTCAACAAGACCCAGGCTTATATGCGCTACTACCCGCAGATCGGGCAGAGGGTTTCTCAGGCGCTACAGACTGCCGGCCTTCGGTACAAAGGCAGCGTGCGCATTCGCCACCCGCTCGACGTGCTGGTCAATGACGTGGGGCTGGATGAGATCGCCCTCAAGGTCAAAACGCCGCTCAAGGGGCTGAAAGTCGCTCCATATTATGGCTGCCAGATCGTTCGCCCCTTTGCCACTTTTGACGACCGGCACAACCCCGTAACGATGGACCGGCTCCTGGGTGCGGTCGGGGCCGAAGTGGTGGATTACCCGCTAAAGACTAGCTGCTGCGGCGGGAGCCTGACCGGCAACCTGCCGAAAGTGGGCGTGACGCTGGTGCACGCTCTACTGGACGAGGCGCGGAAGCGTGGCGCGGACGTAATCGCAACCGTCTGCCCACTCTGCCAGTTCAACCTGGATGCGTTCCAGGAGCGCGCCGGCGGGCGAAGGACGAACGATCACCACGCACCGACGGCCAGCCAGCAGCTACCAGTCGTCTATTTCACCCAATTGCTTGGGCTCGCGCTTGGCATCCCTGCGAGAGAACTTGGCCTGCAGGCCAATATCGTGCCGGCTGAGCCTGCCCTGGCGAAGCGAGGTGTGCTGTGAGAGACGAGGGGCGATCGACCGCAGATGATGGAACAACCAGCCACCTGCACTCAGTGCGCATCGGCGTCTATGTCTGCCATTGCGGCACCAACATAGCGGGCAAGGTAAACGTGCGGGCGGTGGCCGAATACGCGGGGTCTCTACCCGGCGTGGTCGTGTCCCGGGACTACAAGTACATGTGCGCCGACCCTGGACAGGAGCTTATCAAGAAGGACATCCGCGAGCTTGGGCTGAATAGAGTGGTGGTGGCCTCGTGCTCGCCCCACCTGCACGAGGAGACCTTCCGCCGGGCGGTGGCCGAAGCGGGTGTCAACCCCTACCTCGTCCAGATGGTGAGCATTCGCGAGCAGGTGTCGTGGGTGACGGTTGACCCTGACGTGGCGACGGCCAAAGCGATGGACCTTGTGCGGGCAGGCATCAAGCGCGTTACCCTGCACGAGGAGCTTGAGCCGGTGCGCTACCCTGTCAAGCCGGGCGTGCTGGTGGTCGGCGGGGGCATAGCCGGCATCTACGCGGCGCTGACCCTGGCAAACGGCGGCGACCACGTCTATCTGGTCGAGCGCGAGCCGTCAATCGGTGGACACATGGCGATGTTCGACAAGACCTTCCCCACCCTCGACTGCTCCGCCTGCATTCTTACCCCCAAGATGACCGCCGTCAAGGGCGAGCCTAACATCACGCTTCTGACCTACTCAGAGGTGGTGGAGGTCGGCGGCTACATAGGCAACTTCAAAGTGAAGGTGCGCCGCAAGCCGCGCTACATCATCGAGGACAAGTGCGTCGGCTGCTACGAGTGCATCGAGGCGTGTGTGTACAAGGAAGCGAAGGTCAGCAACGAGTTCGACCTGGGCCTCGGCAAGCGCAAGCCAATCTATGTCCCCTTCCCGCAGGCGATTCCTGCGGTGCCGGTGATTGACGACGAGACGTGCATCTGGTTCAAATCGGGCAAGTGCCCCAGGGGTTGCATCAAAGCCTGCGGCGACCGCGACGCGATAGACCTTGACCAGAAAGCGGAGATACTGGAGCTGGAGGTCGGGGCTATTATCCTCGCCACCGGCTTCCAGACCTTCGACCCGCGCCGCCTCCCCCTGTACGGCTACGGGAGCTACCCCAACGTCTACACGGCGCTGGAGGTCGAGCGGCTGGTCAACGCTTCGGGGCCGACCAACGGCGAGATCGTGATGCGCGACGGCGCCAGGCCAAAGAGCGTGGGCATCATCCACTGCATCGGCTCGCGCGACGAGAAGACCAACCGGTGGTGCTCGCGCGTCTGCTGCATGTACTCGCTGAAACTTGCGCACCTGGTCAAGGAGCGCACGCAGGCCGAGGTGTTCAACTTCTATATCGACATGCGCACTCCCGGCAAGGGGTTCGAGGAGTTCTACGACAAGCTACTGGAGGAAGGGGTGCACCTCATCAGAGGCAAGGTGGGCGAGGTGACCGACGTAGCCCGCATCCCTGAGGAGGAGGGCAAGCTGGTGCTCACCGTAGAAGATACCCTCCTGGGCATGGTGCGGCGCATCCCGGTGGACATGGTGATCTTAGCCGTGGGGTTGGAGCCGAGGCACGATGCGCACGCGGTGAGCCAGCTGTTCAACATCGGCTGCTCCAACGCCGGCTGGTTTACCGAGCGCCACCCCAAGCTGGCCCCTGTGAGCACAATGTCGGGCGGCATCTTCCTGGCGGGAGCCTGCCAGGGGCCGAAAGACATTCCCGACACGGTGGCCCAGGCGGGCGCGGCTGCCGCCGAGGCGCTCACCTTCCTCAGCCACCCTTACATAGACGCCGAGCCTAACACTGCCTACATTGACCCGGCCCTCTGCTCGGGGTGCCATATCTGCCCTGGCCTCTGCCCGTATTCGGCGATCCACGTCGACGAGCAAGAGAAGGTAGCCGTGCTGAGCGGGGCGCTGTGCCAGGGCTGCGGGGTGTGCGTGGCTGCGTGCCCTTCGGGCGCTGCGCAGCAGTACCTGTTCCGCGACGAGCAGCTTTACGCAGAGATCGAGGGGGTGCTGGCATGACACACGATAGATTACAGACGAAGGAACAAGAGCCTGTCCTGAGCGAAGCGAGGGGACCACGGACCAGGGCTGAAGACCCGTCGATTACCGGCCACCAACCACCGGCCACCAGCCAGCAGTCCTTTGAGCCGAAAATCGTTGCGATCTTCTGCAACTGGTGCACGTACATGGCATCCGACCTGGCGGGCACATCGCGCGTCAAGTACGCGCCTAACCTGCGCATCGTGCGGGTCATGTGCTCGGGACGCGTCGAGCCGCAATTGGTGCTGTGGGCGTTCCGGCAAGGGGCCGATGGGGTGCTGATCGGCGGGTGCAACCCCGGCGACTGCCACTACCAGGAAGGCAACTACAAGACCCTGCGCCGCGTGTCACTTCTCAAGCGTATGCTGCCGCAGCTCGGCATAGAGCCGGAGAGGCTGCGCCTCGAATGGATTTGCGCCGCCTGCGTTGACGAGATGCGCGTGGCCGCCAACAGCTTCACCGAAGAGCTTCGCGGCCTGGGGCCTCTGCACAAATGGCCCGGCCCGGCTGCGCCGGACGATGGGCCATGGACGATGGACGGTGGACGAGAGGCCGGCAGCCCAATCGTCGAAGGTGAGGTGAGCGACCATGTCAACGCCTGAACCTGCAACTAAGGCCAAACCAAAAGTGGCCTTCTACTGGTGCGCGAGCTGCGGCGGGTGTGAAGAGGCGGTGGTCGACCTCGCTGAGGGGATCCTGGATGTGGTCGAGGCGGTGGATATCGTCTTCTGGCCGGTGGCCCTCGATTTCAAGCGGTCCCACGTCGAGCAGATGGCCGACAAAGAGATCTTCGTCAGCTTCATCAACGGGGCAATCCGCCTTTCCGAGCAGGAGGAGATGGCTAAGCTGCTGAGGCGCAAGTCGCAGGTGGTGGTTGCGTACGGCGCCTGCTCGCACCTGGGGGGCATTCCCGGCCTGGCCAACCTCGTGAGGCGCGAGGACATCCTGGAATACGTCTACCACCAGGCTCCCACTATTGAAGAAGCGAATGGCATCGAGCCCCAGGAAGAGACTGAAGTGCAAGAGGGCGTGCTCGACCTGCCGCGCTTCTATTCGTCGGTCAGGACGCTCGACCAGGTGATCGATGTGGACTACTACCTCCCCGGCTGCCCACCCACACCCGGCCTCACCTTGCAAGCCATCCAAACCCTCCTTTCGGGAGTGCTGCCCGGCAAGGGGAGCGTGCTGGCGGGGAGCCGCGCCCTGTGCTACGAGTGCCCTTTGAACGCGACCAAACCGGAGAAGCTCCTACTGAAGGGCCTCAAGCGGACCTACGAGGTCTCGCCCGATCCGGCCCAATGCCTGCTCACCCAGGGCATCATGTGTCTGGGCCCTGTCACCCGGGGCGGGTGCGAGGCGCTGTGCATCAACGGGCACATGCCCTGCACCGGCTGCTTCGGCCCGCTTGACCGCGTGCATGACTACGGCGGCAAGGCGGCCTCTGCCATCGCCTCCATACTCGACTTCAACGAGCCTGAGGATGTCTCCGCGGCGGTCGCGCAGGTAGCGGATCCCGCGGGCACATTCTATCGCTACAGTCTGCCCGGCTCATTGCTGGGGCAATTTATGCGCGAGACCGCAGGCGAGTGAGATAGGCTAGAGTTCAACCGCAGCACGGGCGGCTCCGGCCGGATGATAGGGGCCAAAGGTGAACATGAATGCCACGGATGCGTGGGAGGTCGTGTTTGAGAGCGCGGTAGCCCAATTGAAGTGGCGGATCACAGGGAGGGTGAAAAGAGATGGCCCAGAGAATCACAATTGACCCCATCACCCGCCTGGAAGGGCACGGCAAGATAGACATCTTCCTGGACGATGAGGGCGAGGTCGAGCGGGCGTACTTTCGCATCCCCGAGCTTCGCGGCTTCGAGGTGTTCGTGCGGGGGAGGCCCGCCGAGGACATGCCCCAGATAACGAGCCGCATCTGCGGCGTCTGCCCCATGGCGCACCACATGGCGGCCACGAAGGCGCTGGACGACCTCTACCAGGTGACACCGACCCCGGCAGCAAGGAAGGTGCGCGAACTTGTCTACAACTCCTTCATGCTCGAAGATCACGCCCTGCACGTCTATATCCTGGGCGGACCTGACTTCATCGTCGGCCCCGACGCGCCCCCCGAGACTCGCAACGTGCTCGGCGTGATCCAGACGGTGGGGGTGGAGGTGGGTAAGCGCGTCATCTCGATGCGCCGCCGCCTGCGCGAGTTCCAGGCCTACCTGGGGGGCAAGACGATCCACCCTGTGCTCGGCCTGCCTGGCGGCATAAGCAAAGGGATCGCGCTCGAAGATCTGCCTGCTTTCCGCGAGCTGGGCAAGGACGCCCTCGACTTTGCCCTGTTCACCTTGCAGGTCTTCAAGAGTATCGTGCTGAGCAACGACAAGTACGTTGAGTTGATCACCGGCGACGTTTACACTCACCGCACCTACTACATGGGCATGGTGGACGAGCATAACCGGGTGAACTTCTACGACGGGCAGATCCGAGTCGTCGCCCCCGACGGCAGCCACTTTGCCGATATCCCGCCGCGGAAGTACCTGGACTACGTCGCCGAGCATGTCGAGCCGTGGAGCTACGTCAAGTTCTGCTACCTCAAGCCCATTGGATGGCACGGCTTCACTGAAGGGCCTGAGAGCGGCGTGTACGCGGTAGCACCGCTCGCCCGGCTCAACGTGGCCGAGGGGATGGCAACGCCGCTGGCGCAGCAGGCCTGGCTCGAATACTTCAACACCCTCGGAGGCCGCCCGGTGCACCATACGCTGGCGAACCACTGGGCAAGGGTGATCGAGATGGTGTACGCGGCTGAGAGGATGAACGAGCTGCTCAATGACCCGGAGATCACGAGCCGGGACTTGCGGACGATACCTACCCAGACCCCCGGCGTGGGCATCGGGGTGGTCGAAGCGCCGCGCGGCACCCTCATCCACCACTACGAGACCGGCCCCGACGGGCTGATCACCAGGGCCAACCTGATCGTAGCCACCCAGAACAACGCGGCCCGTATCGCTATGAGCGTGGACAAAGCCGCCAAGGGCCTCATACACCACGGTGAAGTATCGGACGGTCTCCTGAATATGGTGGAGATGGCCTTCCGGGCGTACGACCCGTGCAACGGCTGCGCGACGCACACCCTCCCCGGTCAGATGTCCCTGCAGATCGTGCTGCGCGACCCTTCAGGCAACATCCTCCGGGAAATCGTAAGGTGAGCGGGAACGTCAAGGTATCGAGTGCCGGGTATCAGATGCCGGAGGAGACGCAGCTAACACTCGACACCCAACACCTGACACCCGAGCCGCACTTCCCAATCCTGGTGCTTGCCCTGGGCAATGACATCATGGGGGACGATGGGATAGGGCTTGCAGCCGCGCGCGCCCTGGCCGAAGTGCTACCCACGGATGGGGGTGGTGTCGACTTTGCTGTGTGCGCGGAGTCGGGATTGGGGTTGCTCGATTACCTGCACGGCTACAGGCGCGCGTTACTCCTCGATGCTATCTGTACCGGCAGACACGCCCTGGGCATGGTGCTGGAGTTCTCGCATGCAGACTTCCCCAGGGTGACGACGCTCCCCCCCTCTTCACTCATTCCCCACTACAGCGGCCTGCCCGAGGTCTTTGTGCTGGCCGAGCGGCTGGGCATACCGTTCCCCGAGGAGATCAGGGTGCTTGCCGTAGAGATAGAGCCGCCGGAGGAGTTGGCGGAAGGGCTGAGCCGGACGGCACAAGCCGCACTCCCTCTCCTCGTGAAAAGAGCCAGGCAGGTGCTGGCCGAATGGGTGCAAACAGGAGCGGTACAGTGAAACCCACGACTTTGGCCGCCGGTAAGTTCAAGGCTCAAAGCTCAAATTTGCGTCTTTGATCTCTAGACTCGGGAGGAAGTAAGGGCGATGCACGAGCACTCGGTGACTGAGGAGATGTTGTCTGTCGCACTAGCGGCGGCAGAGCAAGCGGGAGCACCGCATATCACCGGTATTCATCTGGTAATTGGGGACCTCTCCGGCATCACGGAAGATTCGGTGCGCTTCTATTTCGATATGCTGAGTCCGGGCACACCGGCAGAGGGAGCACATCTGGACTTCCGGCGGGAGGAGGCAGTGGCTACATGCCTGGACTGCGGCGAGCGGTTCGTTGGCTCGGATCCCGGCGTTCCCCTGGCCCGGCCCTGTCCGGCGTGCGTGGGCGCGCGCATCGGGATCGAGGGCGGCGACCGATTCTATCTGGAAAGCATAGACACAGGGAAATAGTAATGGATAGGCATGAGTCTGGGTTTACCCCGCCTTATTTGTGCAGGGCGTACTCGACCGATGCCGCCAGGCTCAGCGCCTGGCCGGCTGCCCAGGCGCGGGCGAATGTGCCCTCGTCGAGCAGGGCCCGGGCCTGCGCCACGCTTTGCTCGTACGTCCTGCCGTCCACGCGGTCAAGCACGGCGCCCAGGCCCTGTACCAGCCGGCCCACCGCACCGAGCAGCATCGCCGCCCGCTCTCCCCGGCTCTCGCGAGCGGCTAGCCCACCCAGGCCCGCCAGCGCGGCAAGGACCCCCTTCCGGTTGCCCATCTCCGCGGCCTGCGCGAGGCTCTCCGCGAGCAGGGCCTGCGCCCGGGCATAGTCTCCCCGTTCCATCGCCAGCAGCCCGAGCCGACCGGTGGGCCAGGCCATACCCAGCTTGCTGCCCACTTCTCTATTGCCGGCCAGCCCCTCCTCGTAGAGCGTCGCGGCGAGAGCGTAGTCGCCTTCGTCGTGGGCCACGCCGCCGAGGAAAGCCAGGCACCAGGCGACCGTCTGCTTATCTCCCACCTCGCGGAGCAGGGCCAGGGCTTCATCGAACAGGGACCGGGCGAGGGCCGCCTCGCCCTCTTCCATGGCGACGACCGCAAGCTGGTGCAGGCTCAAGCCGATGCTCCTCTTATCGCCAAACTCCCGGCGGAGCGCCAGGCTCTCTTCGTAGAGCGCGCGGGCCCGGGCATACTCGCCCTGCTCCTTGGCCACAACCGCCATGTTGTGCAGGCTCATGGCGATCCCCGGGCGATCGCCAAACTCCCGGCGGAGCGCCAGGCTCTCTTCGTAGTGCGCGCGGGCCGTGGCGTAATCGCTCAGTTGCTTGGCCACGAAGCCGAGGTTGTGCAGGCCTGTGCTGAGGCCGATCTTGTCCCCCAGATCCCGGCGAAGCGCCAGGCTCTCTTCGAGCAATGCGCGGGCGGCGAAGAAGTCGCCCTGCTCGAGGGCCACGATGCCCAGGCCGTTCAGCGCATTCGCGGCGCCCCAGTGATTGCCCAGCTCCCGCTGTAGCGCGAGACTCTCCTCGAACAGAGCCCGGGCGGCGGAGTAGTCGGCCCCGCCAAAAGCCAGCGTTGCCAGGTGGTTCAGCGAAGCGGCGACGCTCGACCGGTCCCCGGCCTCCTGCCCCAGCGCCAGCGCCGCCTCGAGCGCGGGGCGCGCGGCCGCCTTATCGCCCTGCCGCTCGGCGAGGGAGCCTGCGCCATTCAGCGCTTTGGCCTTGACCCGGATCATGGCCGCGCCCACGCCCGCGTCGGCAACCACAGCCGGTTCCTGGTGCCCCTGTCCCAATTCAGACCCCTCGACCGCCGCCCATGCAGACAGGGCTTTCTGCAAGTAGTCCCTTCCCTCTGTGTAGAGGCCCTTTGTATGCCAGTACCGGTAGAGGGCGGCTGCCAGCCGCAGTCCCACCTCTGCTGCTTTCGCGGCGTGTGACGTTGCCGCCTCGCCGGCCCACCCCAGCACCGCTCGGATGTTTTCATACTCATCTTCCAGGCGGTCGAGCCAGGCCTGCTGCTCTTTGCCGGTGAGGTGCGGCTCCGCTTCCTCGGCCAGCCGCAGGAAGTAACGAGCGTGCTCCCCGGCCAGCACGGCGGCTTCCCCGCTCTCCGCCAGCTTCTCCCGGGCATATTCGTGGATCGTTTCCAGCATCCAGAAGCGCGGCTCGCCCGCGCGCCCCGCAGCCTGCCGCAGCAGGTTCTTGCTCAACAGAGCCTCGGCCCCCTCGAAGACGTCGATCCCCAGGCGCCCATCCCAGTTGCACACGGCTTCCAGCGCGTCCAGGCTCCGCCCGCCGTTGAAAGGAGCCATCCGCCGGAAAAGCTGCTGCTCGCCCACGTCCAGCAGGTCGTAGCTCCAGGCGATCGTGCTGCGCATCGTCTGCTGGCGGGCCGGGGCGTCCCGGGCTCCCCCGGTCAGCAGACTCAGCCGCCGGCTCAGCCGGGCGAGCAGCAGCGGGGGTGGGAGCATGCGCACGCGGGCCGCTGCCAGCTCGATCGCCAGCGGCAGCCCGTCCAGCCGGACGCAGATCTCCGCGACGGCTCGCGCATTCCCAACGGTCAGCCGGAAATCCGGCCGGACATCGGTCGCCCGCTCGACAAAGAGGCGCATCGCTTCGTACTGGGACAGCCGCTCCAGGGGCGGCAATTGCCGCAAATCGGGCAGCGACAGCGGCGGCACCGGGTACTCCCGCTCGCCCCGCACGCCGAGGGGCACGCGGCTGGTCACCAGTACCTTTAGCCCCGGGCACGCGGCCAGCAGCCTGCTGACCTGCGGGGCCGCAGCCCCTACCTGCTCGAAGTTGTCCAGCAGCAGGAGCACCTGTTTGTTCGCCAGATACGCGGCGATGCCGTCCGACACCCCCTGCACGCGCTGCTCCTTTATCCCCAGCGCCGTGGCGATCGCGGTGGCCACCAGCCCGGGGTCGGTCAGTGGGGCCAGGTCGACAAAGCAGGCGCCGTGGGCGAAGTGCTCCTGCACGCCGGCCGCCGCCTGCAAGGCGACGCGGGTCTTGCCCACGCCGCCCGGCCCCGTCACCGTGAGCAGCCGCACCTCGTCCCGCAGCAGGCGCTCGCCGACCGCAGTCACCTCGGCCTCCCGCCCGATCAGCGGGGTTGCCGCCGCAGGCAGGAAGCTCATGCCCTCCAGCGGCATCTCCAGAAGTACTTCGTGCGCGGCGTCGCGGATGCGCTCGTAGAGCGCGGTGGTCTCGCGGGCCGGTTCGAGGCCCAACTCGGCGGCCAGCGTCCGCCGGCAGGCTTCGTACTGGGCGAGCGCCGCGCTGCGCTGCCCGGTGCGCGAGAGCAGCCGCATCGCCTGGCGGTGGGCCTCTTCGCGCCACGGTTCCAATTTCAACTGCCACAACGCGAAGTGCAGCGATTGCTCGTGTTCGCCCACCTCCTCATAGTAGTCCGCCAGGCGCTCGAGGGCCCGCATCATCTGGCGATGGTGCGTCTCTCGCTCCAGCAGCAGCCACTCCTCAAACGCGCCGGTATCCGTGACAAGGAACCCTTGCAAGAAATCGCCCCGGTACAGGGTGGCCGCCTGGTGGAATCGGCCGTTACATTCGGCGCAGTGATCGGGGTGCCCGGATCGATGCTGATGCGCCTGGCAGTCCGCGAGGAGCCGGGTGAAGACCGCCACGTCGCACCAGGCATCGCTCGCCGGGTTGACCTGCACGGTCTGGCGGGTGACGAGTAGTGGGCCGAGGTCGTTCTCGTCGGGCTCGCGCGGGTCGCGGTCCGCCCCGGCGCTGCTCAGGATTCGGCGCAGGACGTAAAGGGTCTGGCGCAGGCTGTGCCGGGCCTCGCCGTCTGTCTGGTCAGGCCACAGGAGCGCGGCCAGAGCATCGCGGCGGTGGGGCCGGTCGCGCTCGACAAGCAGATAGGCCAGGAGCGCGCGCATCTTGTCCGACTCAAAGCCGGTAACACTCACCCCATCGCGAGTGAGCTGGAAGGGACCGAGGAAATATGTACACAGTTGCG
>DASTEB010000261.1:0-5627 GCA_035710025.1 Chloroflexia bacterium | reverse complement strand
ACAACCCACGGCACAAAAGGAGAGGACACACCTTGCAGAACATCATGGTTACCGGCGGGGCCGGGTTCATAGGCAGCAACTTCGCCCGCATGATGCTGGAAAAGTACCCCGATTACCGCATACTGGTGTACGACAAGATGACCTACGCGGGCAACCCCGACAACCTGCTCGACATACAGGACAACCCCCGCTTCAGCTTCGTCAAGGGCGATATCGCCGACCAGGCCAGGGTAGACGAGACGGTCAAGGCCTACGGCATCGACACGATCGTCAACTTCGCCGCCGAATCGCACGTGGACCGCTCGATTGACGAGCCGGGCGGCTTCATCCAGACCGACGTGTACGGGGTGTACGTGCTGCTGGAGGCGGCGCGCAAGTTCGGGTTGGAGAGGATGCTCCAGGTGTCCACCGACGAGGTGTACGGCGCGGTGCTCGAAGGCTCGTCCAAAGAGACCGACCTGCTGGAGCCGCGCTCGCCCTACTCGGCATCGAAGGCGGGCGGCGAGCTGCTCGCCCAGGCCTACTACGTGACCTACGGCACGCCCACGCTTGTGACCCGCGGCTCCAACACCTACGGCCCCTACCAGTATCCCGAGAAGATGCTCCCCCTGTTCATCACCAACGCCATCGAGGACAAGCCTGTGCCCATGTACGGCGACGGCAAGTACGTGCGCGACTGGATGCACGTGCTCGACCACTGCTCGGGCATCGACCTCGTGCTGCAGAAGGGCGAGCCGGGGCAGATATACAACGTGGGAGGAGGCAACGAGCGCGAGAACATCGACGTCACGTACCAGGTGCTCGAACTGCTGGGCAAGCCCCGCACGCTGATCAACTACGTGCAGGACCGCCCCGGCCACGACCGCCGCTACTCGGTGGACACCGCCAGGATACGCGCCCTCGGCTGGCTGCCGCAGAAGAGCTTTGAGGACGGCCTTGCCGAGACAGTGCAGTGGTACACCGGCAACCGCTGGTGGTGGGAGAAGATCAAGTCGGGCGAGTTCGCCGACTACTACGCCAGAATGTACGAGCAGCGCAAGGTGCTGGCGAAGCACGAATGACGATACGTGCTGAGTGATACGTGATGCGTGAACTCTCGCAAGCACCAGGGCTTATTCCGCACTAAGCGGTACGGATAAGCTCACGCATCACGTATCACTCATCACGTACCACGAAACAGAGGTACCCGCCCCATGGCCCTGTTTGATTTCCTTAAGAAGGAAGACGGCAACTTCTTCCAGTGGTTCGAGGACGCCGCGAACATCTCGCACCAGGCTGCCCTCGAGCTGCGCGACCTGTGCTACAACTTCTCCTCCGCACAGGCCACGGCCGACTCCGTCTCGCGCCTGCACGAGTTCGAGCACCGCGGCGACGAGATCGGCCACCGCATCTACGAACAGCTAAACAAGAGCTTCGTCACCCCGCTCGACCGCGAAGACATCATCCGGCTGTACAGCGCCATCGACGACGTGACTGACTACGTACACTCGGCCGGCGACCTGATGGCGGTGTACAAGGTCGAGTCGATAACGCCTATCGCGCAGCAGCTGGCAGAGTGCATCGTGGGCTGCACAGAAGAGGTGGCGAAGGCGGTGCACTACCTGCGCAAGCGCTCCGAGCTAAACCAGATCCTGCCCTCTGTCATCCAGATCAACAGCCTCGAGAACCAGGCCGACATGCTGCTGCGCGCCGGGCTGGCCGAGCTTTTCGACGACCCGCAGGACGTGATCAACGTCATCAAGTGGCGCGACATCTACACCGAGATGGAGCAGGCCACCGACAAGGCGGAAGACATAGCCGACGTGCTGAGGGGGCTAGCGATCAAGCATGCCTGAGCTCGACACTTACGGGTGGGCGCTCCTTCTGCTGGTTATCGCGCTGGCGGTAGCCTTCGACTTCATAAACGGGTTCCACGACACGGCCAACGCTATCGCGACGGTCGTGTCGACGCGGGTGCTTTCGGCGGGCGCAGCGATCGCCATGTCGGCCTCGCTCAACTTCGTAGGGGCGCTTACCGGGCAGGCGGTCGCCAAGACGATCACCGCGGGCCTGCTCGACTCAAATTCGATGAAGACGCTGGACTACGGCCCGGCCCAACTCGTGGTGATATCGGCCCTTGTCGGCGCGATCACGTGGAACCTCATAACGTGGTACTTCGGCATCCCGTCGTCCTCCAGCCACGCGCTGATCGGCGGCGTGGTGGGCGGGGGTGCGGCCGCCCTGAGCCTGGAGGGCGTGTTGTGGACCGGGCTGCTGAACAAGGTCGTGCTGCCCCTCATCCTGTCGCCGCTGGCCGGGTTCATTATCTCCATGCTGTTCATGCGGTTCCTGTTGTGGGCGTTCGCCAACGCGACGCCGCACCGGGTCGGCGGCACTTTCCGGCGTCTGCAGGTGGTGTCGGCCGCGTTCATGGCGTTCAGCCACGGCTCGAACGACGCGCAAAAGACGATGGGCATCATCACGCTGGCCCTGTTCTCGGCGGGCACTCCTCTGACTCTCGACGCGAGCGGGGTGCCCAACATACCGCTGTGGGTGATCATCGTGGCAGCAACGGCGATGGCAGCGGGCACGGCGGCGGGCGGGTGGCGCATCATCCACACGATGGGCCAGCGCCTGGTACACCTTGAGCCGATCCACGGCTTCGCGGCCGAGACCACAGCCGCGACGATCATCGAGACGGCCTCGCGCCTGGGCTTCCCGCTGAGCACCACGCACGTCATCTCGTCGTGCATCCTGGGCGTGGGCGCGGCGCGGCGGCTGTCGGCGGTGCGCTGGGGCGTGGCGTTCAACATTATCCGCGCGTGGATCTTCACCATCCCGGTGACCATGGGCATCGCCTACATCGTGTACATGGTGCTCCACCTGGTTATATAGGCGAATGCGGGCACCCCACGCCCGGCTGCGGACGTAAGCCAACAACTCAGTTGAAGGGTATGTCCCCGCCAGACCTAACCCCACTTACTTCGCCCGACCGAAAAGCGGTAAGGCTAATGGACGTTGCCTTCGGGGTGCTAAGCGTACTAAAATGGGCGCTTTGAAGCTCACTGTGTAAAGCACCCAAAACCAGGAAGGAGGACTTCCCTTGACACAGATTGACAATACCCCCTCTTCTCAGCATCCCCCCGTATCTGACCGCACCGCGCGACCCGCAAGCGCCCCCGGACCCCTCGTAGTCTCGTCTACGAACCCACGCTACTTCACGGTCGCATCCGACCCCGAGCGCCGGGCGGTCTACCTGACAGGATCGCATGTGTGGAACAACTTCCACGACGGCGTTGGCCCCGGCCCCGAGTGCGCCGAGACCCCCGAGGTGGCAGACTACGGCGAGTACCTCGCCTTCCTCAAAGAGCACGGGCACAACTTCATCCGCCTCTGGCGCTGGGAGCAGTTCAAATCCCAGGCGCCCGGCGGCTACCATTTCTGCATGACGCCGCAGCCATGGTTGCGGACCGGGCCGGGAACGGCAAAAGACGGCAAGCCGAAGTTCGACCTCACCCGGTTCGACCCTGCCTATTTCGAGCGCCTGCGCGAGCGCGTGATCGCGGCGGGCAACGAGGGCATCTACGTAGGGGTCATGTTCTTCGACGGCTGGGCCATACACCTCAGCCCACCGCCCGATAACGTCGAGGGCCTCCCGTTCCACGCCGCGAACAACATCAACGGGATCGGCGTCACGTCTATCCTGGATTATCAGGTGCTACCGCTCGACCCGCAGGTCCAGGCGCTGCAGGAGGCGTACATCCGCAAGGTCGTAGATACGGTGCACGACCTGCCGACCGTGCTCTACGAGGTGGCGAACGAGTCCTCCGGTGGCGGAGCGGTCGACCAGGGCATGGCCGAGGCGCTCGGGTTGGACCTCGGCAACCTGCCTGACTGGGGCGACTCCACCGAATGGCAGTACTGGGTGATCGACGTGGTCAAGCAGCACGAGGAGCAGCAGGGCTACGACAGGCACCCCATCGGCATGACCATGCAATGGCCGGTCGCCGTGCAGACCAAGGTGAACGACCCGCTGTACGAGAGCCGGGCCGAGTGGATCTCGCCCGGTTACGACGACGAGATCTTCGCGGACGGCGGATTCCCCATGGCACCGGGAGCCCCGCAGTCGCGCTGGTACGAGGACCCGCCCCCCGCCGATGGGCGGAAGGTGGTGATCACCGATACCGACCACTACGCGCCCGGCAAGGGCGACGCGATGTGGGTCTGGAAGAGCTTCGTGCGCGGCCACCACCCCATCCTCATGGACTTCGGCATCCTCGACGGTGTGAACCCGCCCGACCCCTCGGCGGGCAATCCCGGCGTCCCGCCGTATAACGCCTTCGAGCCTGCGCGCTACGCCATGGGCGACACGCTTCGCTACGCCGAGCGCATGAACCTCATCGTTATGGTGCCGCGCGGCGACCTCGCATCCACGGGCTACGCGCTCGCCAACCCGGGCGAGGAATACCTTGTCCTCCAGCCGAGCGAATCGGGCGAGCCGGTCAGCGTGACACTGGACGCGGGTACCTACTCGGTCGAGTGGTTCAGCGTGAACGGCCGCGAGACGCGCGATGCGGGCAAAGTAACCGTCGAAAGCCCGGCCCCGGTCAACTTCAGCGCGCCGTTCGAGCAAGCGGGCCCTTCGGTGTTGTACTTGAAGAGGGCGACAGCCTGACAGGCTCGAAACAAGTGTAATGCACCGCTGATGCTGGGGTTTGGGTCAGTGCCTATTGGCGCGCAGGGTCCCAAACCCCATCTCTCTTTGCGGCTTTGCGCCTTTGCGTTCACGCAAATACACCTCGTGGCCCGGCTTTTGCATGAGGGATGGGGTGCAGCATCGCGGCACGCCCGCGAGGAATAGACGCGCACGGTTCGGAGTGTCACATCATGGCTAACGTGAAAGATAGTGCGGAGAAGACCGCCTCGACCTCATCTAACGGGGCGAGTGGCACCGCGCTCGATAAGACTCAACCCGCCCTCGAGGGGCAGCAGGCCTACACGCCCGCCGAGGCCCACGACAACATCCCGCCCGGCACGCGGGTCAAGGTGATCATCAATCCCGCATCGGGCAAGAAGGGCGGCATTACCACCAACGCGGCGGGCACCGACGAAGTGCGCCGCGTGCTCGAGGCGAACGGCATCAACGCCGACGTCGCCGAGACCAAATACCCCGATCACGCAACGAAACTCGCGAAAGAAGCGGTGCGCGACGGCTACGACGTTGTGATCGCGTGCGGGGGCGACGGCACGGTGGGCGAGGTAGCCCGCGCACTGATCGGCAGCAAGACCACGCTGGGCATCCTGCCGCTGGGCAGCGCGAACAATGTCGCCCGCATGATGCACGTGCCTTTCGACCTGGAGGAAGCGGCCCGGCTACTGCGCCTGGGCGAGGTGCGCAACGTGGACGTGGGGCGCTGCAACGACGAGTACTTCCTCGAAACGGCAGGCGTGGGCCTCGACGCCGCTCTTTTCCCCATCATGAACAAGGTGGACAAGGGCGAGTATATTCGCCTGTGGGACGCGGTGAGGACGCTGTTCCGCTTCCGCCCTCGCTCGGTCACGCTGGTGGTGGACGGGCGGGCGATCCGCGTGCGCGCTCTGGTGGTGCTGGTGGCGAACGGCCCCTACTGGGGCTACTCGGTGCCCCT
>DASTEB010000260.1:0-4845 GCA_035710025.1 Chloroflexia bacterium | reverse complement strand
GAAGCTAAGGGCCAGCACCCGCGCCGAGGGGATGCCCATCAGCTCGGCTGCCGCGCGATTGTTGGCCACGGCGCGCACGTACTTGCCCGGCCGCGTGCGGTACAGGAAGAAGTACAGCGCCGCGGTCACGAGCACGGCCGCGAGCGCCGCCACCAGCCTCGTGCCGAGCACAGTCGCGGGACCGAACGATATGCTGCCGAGCGAGATGTCAACGTTGCGCGGCGAGGTGCTGAAGATGACGGTGCCCAGGCCGATGATGATCATGTTGACCGAGAAGGTGGCCAGCAGGGTCGAGAGGTGCGGCGCGTTGATAACCCGGTGTACCGCCACCACGTAGATCAACACGCCGAGCAGCAGCCCCAGCACCGCCACGAGCACCAGCGCGAGGTAGGGCGACAGGCCCAGGTTGGCGAAGCCCAGGTACACGCCGAACATCCCCAGGGCCATGATCGCGCCGTGGGCCAGATTGATGACGTTCATCACGCCCCATATCAGGCTCAGGCCCATCGCCGCGATGCCGTAAACGAAGCCAAGCAGCAGCCCGTCTACGAGCGAAGCAAAGAGAGTACCTGCCACAGCATCCTCCCGAGAACTCGGTTCAGGTGCGCGTCTATCGAATACCGGTTGTCAGGTACGGGGTTGTGTGAGGTGCCGGGCGCCGCTCGTGCGGGAGGTGCGGCGCCCGGCGATTACAGGCTAGCGCTCGAGGGGGTATAAGGCGTCGGCGTTTGCGCCCTCGGCGGGCCACACGATCTTCTTGACGAGGTTGCTCCCGTCCTTCTGCCACTGGATGTAGACCATCTCATGGCCCACCTGCAGCCCGTGGGCTTCGGCGGTCGTGTCGAACTTCATGCGGCCGAAGAAGGTGAGCACGTCCATGCCGTCCAGCGCGGCCTTGACGGCCTCGGTGTCGAGCGACCCTGCGTCCTCGATAGCTTTCTGCAGCACGAGGGCCGCCGCGTACCCGCCCGCGGCGTGGTACGAAGGCTCCTCGCTGTAGGCTGCCATGTAGTCCTTGGTGAAGTCCTCGGACGAGATTCCGAACCACTCCAGCGCTGCTTCCTTGGCGGCCTCTTCGTTGTAGGCAACGCCCGGCTCCCACTGGCTCGGCCCGACCACGCCCACCGCCGCGTCGCCGATCTCGGCGAAGGTCGGCTCGGGGGGCGCGACCAGCAGCGACAGGAACTTGACCGACACGTTCTTCTCGAAGAGCTGGCGGGCTAAGGTGCTGCCGTCCTGGAAGTGGCCGCCGCCCATGATTACCTCGGGGTTGGCCTGCTGTATCTTATTGATGAAGGGAGCGAAGTCGGTGGTGCCGGTGTCGTACCCTTCGTCCATCACGATCTCGTATCCCTTGCCCTCGGCATAGGTCCGCAGCGCTTTGGACACATCTGTGGAGAACTTGTCATTCTCGTGTACGATGGCCAGGCGCTTGGCGGCGCTGTCCAGGCTGGCGAGGAGGTCAGCCGCGCCGGTGAGGTAGCGGCTGGCGGGGGTGTACGCCTGGTAGACGAGGGTATAACCCTTCTGGTAGGTGCTGTCGGAGGCCGCGCCGGTGGTGACCATCACCTTGCCGTATTGCTCGGCGATGATGGCTGCAGCGTCCGCCAACCCGCTCGAATAGGGGCTGATCAGGAAGTCGGCGTTATCCTGGGTGGCCAGGCGAGTGTAAAGCTCCTGCACGCGGTCCTTGTTGCTCTGATCGTCGTAGAAGCGGGTGTCGAACGTGACGGTGGTGCCGTCCTTGAGCTTCACGCCGCCTGCTTCGTTGACGTGCTCCACCCACAGTTTGAGACCGTTGATCTGGCGCGTAGACTCGACGTTCAGGTTGCCGGTCTGCGACGCGGTAAAGCCGATAATGGCCGTTTTGGTCTCGCCGCTGGGAGCCGGGGTGTCGGCTGCGGCAGCGGTGGTTGGGGTCTCAGCCACGGCCGGTATATCCGTGGGGGCTGCCTCGGCCGCGGTGGTGGCAGTGGGCTGCACAGGCGTGGCAGCGGGGGGAGTCCCACCACAGGCGGACAAGAATAGGGCGCTTACGAAGAGCGTCACGACTACAAGACTTAGCTTCCGCATGAACGTGCCCTCCTTTGTATCGACCTAGGAGCCGATTATAACCGACTATAGGGGGCAATAGTTGGACGAACAGTGTATGCGAGTGAATGTTTGGTGAAAACAGGTGAAAGAGCGGACGATCCTTTCGCTGGTCTACCGCCGCACGTTCAGCAGCGGCCCCTTACGCCACACCGGGCGGCCAAGCTCGGGCACGTAATACTGCTGCCACACCTGCTGCACCTCGCGCCCGTCCGGCGTGAAGCTAGTATCGTCCCCTCGCTGTCACGTGCAGTGCGCTTCGGAGATCAGTTGCCAAGCTCGGTCAGATGAAGGTCAGCATCGACAGCGTAGATGATCTTCGTTCCCAGTATGTTTAGCGCCCTTACCCGTCCATCAATTCGGCTTACCACCGTCCATGTGCGTCCTGTCGTTGTGTTGTAGCCCTTGATACACCGGGCCACAGGGCTGCTTGTCGCGTCCTCTGCCCAGACAACGATATCCCCGGCAACAACCGGACTGGTGACAGCTTTGCCGCTTACAACCTTATTAGTACCGCTTCTCAGGTCATGTATCATGAACCCCTCGAGCCACCAGGCATCAGCCCATACCGCAGTGTCACCGCTCGCAGAGTAACCCCAGAAGCCGTTCGGCCCGCTGCTGACGGTCAGTGCGGTAGCCTTGCTGTACTCCCCTGATCTCGCGAGCTGAAGGGCAAACTGAAAATGGCACAGCGGACCCGGATCGCAATCCTGTTTCAGCTCGGTCCAGAGCACGTTGCCTCCGGCTGCCACGGGTTCCTTGCCTCCGGCGGCAACCTGTTGCTCCTGCCCCGTAGAGATATCCCGAGCTACCAGGTAGCCCATATCCTGATTGCCGTAGTACAGCGTGCCGTTGTCCAACGCCAGGCGATCTAGCTCGGAGCCGGCGCTGGAGCTTACTGTCGACTCCTCACGTGTGGACAGGTTGTAGACCTGGATACTTTCGATGATGACCCCGGAATTGGACGCGGAGCTTTCGACCCAGGCCAGCAACCGGCCGTCCGTGGCGAGGCCGCTCGCCCCCAATGGGAGTTGCTTGACCACGAACTCCTCGCCTGTATTAACATCGTAGCCATAGATGGCCCAGTCCGAAGCGCGTGAATCTGTCCAGAAGACGTAGTGTCCGCGCGCTGCAGGCTCCCCAATAACAGTGCGTGCTATGAGTGTAGGACCGCGACCTGCCTGCGCATGCTCTGACGCACTGTCCGGTGCACGCTCTGATGCGCTTTCCGGCGTGCGTTCTGGGGCGCGTTCCGGTGGACGTTCGGATGCACGACCCGAGAGGGCCCAGATCAGCGCCACTGCCAGGGTACCTATCGCGACTGCAAGGAGCCCTGATGTGCGTAGCTTGTTCATCTGCAAGCTCCTGTGGCGAACGTGTGACGATCCGGCTGCCGCTTACCGAATAGATTAACGCGCAACGACCACTTAAGGTAGCGAAGTACCCTGGAATTCAGCCCCGCTAACCTGAAGACCGGCAATCGGGGCCTCGACGCTGGTCACCGCCGCACGTTCAGCAGCGGGCCTTTGCGCCACACCGGGCGGCCAAGCTCGGGCACGTAATACTGCTGCCACACCTGCTGCACCTCGCGGCCGTCGGGGGTGAAGTAGATATCGTCGGTCGCCTCGTTCAAGAACACGGGCGCGGCCTTGCTCCCCGGCGCGGGATAGACCCGTCCGTTCATGGCGAGCGGCGGCAGCCAGCGGCCGTCGTCCGTCACTACGGGGAGGAGGGGCGTGGCCGAGGGGCTGGGGGTTGCGGTCGGGGTAGCAGTGGATGGCGCTGTAGTCGTTGTAGGCGTCGGGGATGCGGCAAGCGCGGTCTCAGTGGCCCAGGGTGCCCATTCGTTGGGCATAGGCGTGGGCGTCTCGGTCGCG
This sequence comes from Chloroflexia bacterium, assembly GCA_035710025.1. Lineage (GTDB taxonomy): Bacteria > Chloroflexota > Chloroflexia > QHBQ01 > JADMIH01 > JADMIH01. Next base: position 877 of record DASTEB010000260.1, on the reverse strand, counting down.
GTCGTCGTGGGCGTCGGGGTAACGGTGGCGGTGCTCGTGGGAATGCCGGTGGGCGTGCTGCTCGGTGTAAACGAGGGGTAGGGTGTGGGCGTGTTGCCCACCGCGCCCGAGCGGAAGAACCTGTCCACCGCGTTGGCGATGCCCCATGCTACCCTGTCCTGCTGCTCCACCAGCACCTGCCGGTCGAGCGGGTTGGTCACGAAGCCCATCTCGATTATCGCGGCGGGCACCCGGCGCGCGTCGATCGCGTGCCTGTAGGTGTGCTGGTTGAAGGCGTAGTAATCGGCCATCGCCACGCTGGTCACTACGTCGGTGGGCAGGCCGGTGGCCTTGCCGTACTCCTCGTAGAAGATCTCCACAAACTTGTCCGACGCGGGCACCGACACCCAGGGCGCGACCGCCTTGAACCCCCGCCATCGGGGGCTTTCGTTACCGTCGGCGTGTACCGCCACGAACAGGTCGGTGGTGTAGCTCATGGGCACCGTCGCGTCGAGGATGTCGACCGAGTACCCGCGCTCGAACAGGTACTGCGCGGCCAGCTTGCACACTGCGATGTTGATCTCCCACTCTGTCACGCCGCCCGCGGCCGTGCCGGTGCGGTTGCCCAGGTGCTCCAGCTCGTCGGGCAGGCTCTCGGCGCGCCAGTGCCCCGCCTGCAGAGTCACCCAGCGCGGCCCCGGGTGGTTGTTCGGCTCGATCACCGGCCCGCCGATGCGGTCGGCCTGTACTACCGGGGTCTCCGTCGGCGGGGCCGCCTCGACGGGCACCTCAGCGGGTGGCGGCTCGGGCGTGGGCGGTGGGGCCTCGACTGGTGGTGTGGTCGCCGTGGCCTCGGCTACCGGCTCCTCAGTTGGCGCTGCGCTAGGCCGGACCACCA
>DASTEB010000259.1:0-5682 GCA_035710025.1 Chloroflexia bacterium | reverse complement strand
CCCGCGTCGTAGGTATGGAAAGAGGCGAAGTCCACGAAGTCGAGCATTCTCAATCCGCCCGGTCCTTCCCACCAGAGGCTCTCGTACTTGCCCACGCCGACCGTGATGGGGTGCCGCCTGTCCAGGTGGCGAACGTAACCGGCCATGCGGCCCAGCCACTCGATAATGCCGTCGGCCCCCCCGCTTCGCCACTCCTCGTAGTTGTCCGGCTCATTGTGCAGGTCCCACGCCAGCACCCGGTCGTCGTTGGCGAACGCGCTCACAATGCCGTTGATGTAGGCGATGTTGGAGCGCTCGTCGCGGGAGCCTTTCGCGGGGTAACGGTCGTACCACTCGAAGAGCACGAAGATGACCTTCATGTCGTACGATGCGGCGATCTGCAGGAACTGGGTCATCTGGTCTTTGATCCAGGGACTGACGGTCAGCTTCTCTTTGTCATCGCCCCAAACGACGTCGAAGGAGTCCTTGTGGTCGTACGGAATGCCCACTCTGACCGAGTTCACGCTCAGCTGTTTGGCTTTCTCAAGTTCCATCTGCACTCGCGGGCCGTTCCATTCGGACCACGTGCCGACGAAGGGCGCCTGGCTGAGCCAGTAGTTCGTGCCCTTCAGCTTGACCTTTTGCCCGCGGTACGTGAAGCTTGCGTCCTGTATCCCGACGAACGAACCTTCCGCGGGCAGGAGCGGCGGCAACCCATCGGCCGGATTGTCGTCGGGCGAAACGCTGGCCTGGGTGTAGCGCCACTGGTAGTAGTCCTGGCCGACGTTGCCCATTTGCACGCGCCAGACCTCGGTGAAGGCGGGCACGTAGGTGAGCACGCGCCTCTGGTAGAGCTGAATGAGCGCGGGGTAAGTCTTCCCTCCGATGCGCAGGTCGAACCAGTAGGCCTCCGTTATGGGATAGCCCATCAGGTAGACCCAGCTTAGCGGCTCCGCCCCATCGGGCGCGCCCGCGGCGTACTCGCGCTCGATGCCGTTGAGGTATTCCCACAGCACGCCGGGAATGTTACGTGCGGTCTCCGGTATGTACTTTGCCGCAATGACGCCGGCGGGCGCTTTGTTCGCGAGAGGCCGGTGACCCGGGAGGCCTGTCGTGATCGGCAGGCCCGTGCGGTCGGGCTGCTCGCCGCCCACCACATCCTCGAAGTCGACGTAGCGCGGGTTCTGTGCGACGCCCGGGTCGCCCGCGACGGTCTGCTGCGCGGGCGCCAGCGTCCGGTACCGGTTGTCGCCGACCTGCGCTCGCCCCTCGACCATTTCGCTGACCAGCAGCCCCGTGGTGACGCGCCAGGGGGAGCGCTCGTCGGTTACAGCGGCGTTGACCTCCATACGCGCCTTGTCGAAGTATTGCACGAGGCGCTCGCGCCGCCCACCTGAAGCGAACTGCTCGGTGCGCGTGGCGCCGGGCGACGGACCCCACAGCCACGAGCGCTGCGCGGCGCCCGAAGCGACCGGGCCGTCGGTGCGGGCCCACAGCCCCTCGAACAGGGGCGAAGCGAAGGCGGCCGGGGCCTCGGCGCGTCCAGTGCCTGCTTGCTGGACAAGTAAGGGCGCGAGTATGAGGCACAGTAGTATCTGCGTGGTGAAACGCCGTGGGCGTTGTGTCATGGAGTTCCTTGCTAGCCGGGCGCACCCGGCGTGGGAGTGCACGGTGGCGAGCCGCCGCATGTGCCGGGCTGCGGCGGACTGGCTACATCTGTCTCTTTATTATAGCGGTTCGCAGGCCGACGAATCGAAAAATGGGAGAAAAGTACACCCGACCGATACGCAAATAGGACCGAAGCCTGACGACAACCGGACAGGTGGGTGGTATACTTTCAGATAGAAGTTAATCTAACCGTAAAGGCCATCACCACGTTGACCAATTACTTTAAGATCTTCGGCACAATCTCGCGCCCGGCGCGCCTTTTCCTCGCCAGCACGGTGCTTTACTGGCTGGGCATGACCATCGTCCAGCTGTACCTCAACTTTTACCTCCAGGGCCTCGGGTTGGACCAGTCCTGGATAGGGCTGATCAATGCCACACCGTCACTCACGACGGTGCTGTTTACGCTCGTTATCGGCTCCGTGTCGCAACGGCTCGGCCCCTGGCTGAGCATGGTGGCGGGGACCGCGGTGGCGGGCCTGGGCATCCTCGGCATGGTGGTGTCTCCCAGCCCGTGGATGGTGCTGGCCGCGAGCGCGATCAACGGCCTCGGCGGAGGCTTCGTCTGGAGCAACCTCGGCCCCTTCCTGATGTTGAATAGCCAGGAGCGCCAGCGCTCGACCCTGTTCTCCCTGCAAGCCTCGCTCGGGACCATGACGGGGTTCATCGCGAACATGGGTGCGGGAGTGCTGCCCGGCTACCTGGCAGGAATCGTCGGCGCGCCGGTTGACAGCGTGCTCGTCATGCAGGTGATCATCGCAATCGCGGGCGGCATTTATCTCGCCGCGCTCGTGCCGATACTGTTCGCGCGCACGCCGCAGGAGAGCACGGACGAGAAAACCATTACGGCTGTCGAGGTGGTGCCGCTGCCGGCGCCCAGAAAGCGGCGGTTCTTGCCCGACATGAGCGACCCAGGCCTCTGGTTTCGACTTATCTTCCCGGGCGCTATCGTGGGCCTTGGCGCGGGCATGATCATGCCGTTTATGAATATCTACATCGAGGGCAAGTTCAACATCGATTTCGCGGGCCTCGGCCAGCTATTTGCCTGGACGTCACTCGCGACAGCAGTCGCGCTTATGGTGCAGCCGGTGTTGGCCGACAAGTTCGGAAAGGTGAAGTCGGTTGTGCTTGTGCAGGGCGCTTCGCTGCCCTTCCTGGTGATGCTCGGATTCTCGGGCTTCTTCCCGCTGGTCGTGGTTGCTATGTTCGTACGCGGCGCCCTGATGAACATGGGCAACCCGATCTTCACGGCGTACTCGATGGAGCGCATCCCCGAACGGGAGCGCGCCACGTTCTCCGCGATGACCGCGAGCCTGTGGTCGCTTGGCTGGGCCGGTGGGTCGTGGGCCAGCGGCGCGCTTCGCGATGCGGTAGGCTTCACGACCGGCTTCAACCTGCTATTCGGCATGATGCTGGTGTTCTACGCCACGTCTATGGTGCTTATGTGGGTGTGGTTCGTGCGGCCGGAAGCGCGGGCACGGCGCGAGGTGGTGGAAGAGCGCGGGGCGCAGGCGGCGTAAGTCAGGGCAGAGGCGCGCGCGGGCATAGTATAATCGCGCGGATGCTAACTCCTACTCCCGGCAGCCCACTATGTACAGCCAATGAATTGTCCCCGCTGCGGCGCTCCTAACGAACCTTCGACAAAGTTCTGCATGAACTGCGGGCTTCCTCTGGCCCCGGCCGAAGGCGCGCGCCCGGCCTCCGACCCCGAAGCCGCCGGGTCTCGCGCGGGCGCCAGCGTGGTGCGCCATCTACTGCCGGCCCGCATGCCGAAGGGCAGCTTCTGGGCCGGACTTTCGCTCGTGATCGCCGGCGCGGTGTTCGGCTTCTGCACGGCGGCGACAAGCCTCGCCCTGCTGCTAGGCTCAGGTGCTGGGCTTGAGGGTTTGCTGGTGTCGGCCTGTGGGCTGGCAGTGCTCGTCGTTCCCGGGATTGCGCTATTACTGGCGGGCAGGCCGAGGGCCGGCGCCTGATCATCGAATCGTCAGTATCCCTGCTCGCGTGCCATTCTGCGCCCGTTTCGCTATAATTAGGGGAAGCGAACACGCGAGCTAAACCCCCATGGCAGTCAAGAAGCGACTGGTTGAAATAGAGCGCGCGCCCGGATTCGAGCAGAGGCTTGCCGCCCTCCCGAGCACACCGGGCGTCTATGTCATGCGCGACCGCGCCGGCACGATCATCTACATCGGCAAGGCGGTCTCGCTGCGCAACCGCGTGCGCACCTATTTCGGCTCGCTCAAAGGGCAGACGGCCAAAGTGTGGCGCATGGTCGAGATGGTGTACGACTTCGAGTACATCCTGACCGACACCGAGCTTGAGGCGCTGGTGCTCGAAAACCAGATGATCAAGCAGCACAAGCCACGCTACAACATCCGCCTGAAGGACGACAAGACTTATCCTTACATCAAGGTCACGCTTGCAGAAGATTGGCCGCGCGTCGTACCCACACGTAATGTGACGCAGGGCGACGGCAACGCATACTTCGGGCCGTTCCCCGGCATGAGCACCGTGTACGACCTGATCGACCTGCTCGACAAGCTGTTCCCGTTCCGCACCTGTGACAAGGAGATCACCGGCAAGGACGCCCGGCCGTGTATGCAGTACTTCCTGCATCGCTGCCTGGGTCCGTGCGCCGGTCTGGGCGATAAGAAATCGTACGACGATGCGATCAAGCAGGTGGTCATGTTCCTCGACGGCAAGCAGGAGGTCATAGTAAAGGGCCTGAAAGCGCAGATGGAGCAGGCGGCGGAGGAGCTTCAGTTCGAGCGTGCCGCGGTGTTCCGCGACCGAATCCGCCGTCTGGAGAGCGTGATCGAGCAGAAGCGAGTCTTCACTACCGCCACCGCCGACGAGGACGTCATCGCGTTCGCCCGGCGCGACGGCGAAGCCTGCGTCCAGATCTTCTTCATTCGCGGCGGCAAGCTGATGGGCCGCGAGGACTACATGCTGGAGGGCACCGCCGAGGCCGAGCCTTCCGAGATCATGGAGGGGTTCATCGGGCAGTTCTACGAGGACGCGACCTATGTCCCTCCCAAGATATTGGTGCAGCACGAAGTGTCTGACGCCGAGGTAATTCAGGCGTGGTTGCGCGAGCGGCGCGGCACCAAAGTGGCGATCACCGTGCCTCGCCGGGGCGAGAAGCGCGAACTGGTGGAGCTTGCGGCGCGCAACGCGGCTGAGAGCCTGGAGCAATTGAGGTTGAAGTACCTGAGCGACGAGCAGAAGGCGACGGCGGCGCTGACCGAGTTACAGGAGGTACTGCGTTTGCCTGTATGGCCGCGGCGGATCGAGTGCTACGACGTAGCCCACCTGCAGGGCACGGACGTTGCGGGCGCGATGGTGGTGTTTGAGCAGGGCGTGCCGCAGAAAAAGGAGTACCGGCGCTTCCAGATCCGCACCGTGTCGAATGACGACTACAGCGCGATGGACGAGATGCTCACGCGCCGGTTCAAGAGGTCCGCTGCCGAACGAGCGGCAACCGAGCGCGCCGAAGCGATGGATAACGCCCGGCACGGCAACCGCGATGAGCCTGCACCCGGTGCCGACTTTGAGGCAGCCGCGCGGCTGGAATACGAACAGGCGTCGGGCGATATTGACAGCGGCGACAGCGAGTCTGACGTAGTGGCCAAGGCAGAGCGCGGCAGAAACGGTCGCGCCCAGGCTGCAGCGGGGGGTTGGGCGGTCCTTCCCGACCTGATCGTGATAGACGGAGGCAAGGGACAGTTGGCCCGGGCGCACGCGGTCATACAGGGTCTTGGGCTGCACGACATCCCGATCATATCGCTCGCCAAGCGCGAGGAGGAGATTTTCCTGCCGGGGCAGAGCGAGCCGGTGAGGCTGGAGTTCCGCTCGGAGGCGCTGCGTCTGCTGCAGCGCGTGCGCGACGAAGCGCACCGCTTCTCGAATTCCTACAACCGCAAGCTGGGCTCGCGGCGCGCAACACGCGGTAAGCTGGACAGCGTGCCATACGTCGGGTCTACCCGAAAGAAGGCGCTCATGGCTCGCTTCGGCACGCTCTCGGCGATAAAGCAGGCAAGC
>DASTEB010000258.1:0-19128 GCA_035710025.1 Chloroflexia bacterium | reverse complement strand
GAACACGCCTATCGGGTTGAAGCTGTTCGGCATCGGACTGATGATCGTAGGGGCGACCACGCTCACGGTGTTTTTCGCGCTGATTACCGATGCCATAGTCAGCATACGGCTGGACCGCGCCCTCGGGCGGCTCCCGGTGGGTCTGCGCGACCACATCGTGGTGTGCGGGCTGGGCAACGTGGGCTACCGAGTGGTCACGCGCCTGCACGAGCTTGGCATGGCCGTCGCGGCCACCGAGAAGGTGGAGGACTCGCGCTCGATCCCGCAGGTGCGCCGCCTGGGGATCCCTGTCATAATAGGCGACGCCCGCTCCCCTGAGACGCTGCAGGCGTTGAACGTAGCCGCCGCCCGGTGCGTGGTCGTGGCAACGGACGACGACGCGGCCAACCTGGAGACTGCGCTCAACGCCCGCGCGCAGAACCCCGACATCCGAGTGGTGATGCGCCTGTTCGACCCCGACCTGGCGGAGCGCGTCGAGCGGGCGTTCAACATCCCCATATCGCGCAGCGTGTCGGCCCTCGCGGCCCCTTCGTTCGCGGCGGCGGCGGTCGGGCGGCGCGTGGTGGCGAGCATCGCGGTGGGCAAGCGCGTGCTCATCGCCGCGCAGACCCACGTCGAGCCGGGCTCACCCGCCGACGGCATCACCGTCGCGCAACTGGAGGACGGAACCGAGGGGCGCGTGCTGCTGGTGGAAGGCAAGGCGGGCAAGGAGTGGGCTCCCGCGCCGGAGCGCAATCTGGCCCCCGGCGACGTCATGACGGTGGTGGCCACGCGCCCCGGCCTGATCCACATGCTGGAGAGCACCGAAGGGTTGCAGGTAGGGGTGCCTGCCACTAATCAGCGCTAGAGCGTGTTATGAGCTCGAAGCGCGTCACGCGGCTTCTGATGGGTATAGAACTTGGGAGCCACCACTCTTGCGCCTGTCAAACCGGAAATGAAGGACCACTAAGGCCTGACCTGTCCTAGCTTCCTAACAAGAAGGACGTTACAAGAAGGATGTACGACACTAACCTATCACCAACGCACTAAGGAGCCTTTAGCTATGTCGTTACGTGTAGCTAGAATGATGGCAGTTGGGGGTGGGATGTGGGGCGTTGGCATGTTAGTCGTTTCGGTGTCCGCGTTTGAGTTCATCAGCCCATCCCCATTCCTGCTCTTGCTCTTGCTGGTGTATGCCACAGTGATTGCCAGCGCCGTATGGCCTGGAATCGAGCCATCGTGGTATGCCACGGCGTGGATAGGCATGGGGATCTTGATTGGCGGTTTTATCTTCTTAAGCCTTTTTGGCATCGGTATTTATCTTATCCCTTCTGCGGGACTTATCATACTGGCTGGAGCGTTTGCCGCAGCAAGCCTCAATCGTGATGCCGGACATAAGACTGTTAGCTCATCCTCCGCTGAACTAATCGAAGTGAACACCATAGAGCATGAACTAGCTTCTCATCTACGCGAACTTACTCCACGGGAGCACGAAGTGCTTGTTTTGATTGCTGAAGGTAAGAGCAATAAAGAAATCGCCGAGGCATTAGTGGTTAGCCCAAACACAGTGCGACACCACGTCCATCAGCTTCTCCGGAAGCTCAACTGCTCCTCCCGCCATGAGCTCGCTCTTATCGTAAGAGCCGCAGCCTTGCATTCATCAAGCGGAACCAACGCGAGCTGAGCGCTTTGACTATGGATTAATCCGATCTTGGGCACGGAATTAATCCAAGATTTGATCCATAAGACGATTGTTTCTCATGTTCTGGCGGCCTTACTATGAGACTGCCTCGTATGCCGTTGCGCAATGGCAAGCGAGGCAGTCCATTTGCACTGCTAGATCGAAAGGAGTCCGGTTATGTCCTTCAAGAGATTCGCACCCGTTCTAACAGTTCTGGGCGTTGCGTTCCTTCTCTCCGGACCTATTGCAGCTAGAGCCGACACAGGAACGTACCCAGACGGAAACTCAGAGGACGGATGTACAGGTTCCTGGACTTTTCCTCCTATCTATGTAGGAGGAGCCGACGGGATTGTGTTCGCCCAAGCTACCTACGAGTTCGATGAGAATTGTCAAGCCGTGCAGGTCGATCAAGTTCGCCTGGACCACGTTCCGGCGTCAGTTACAGGCGGCGAACAAAGGCCTTTTGACACCAAGTCGGTTCCCCTCGTTCCTTATTCCCCTGGCCAAGGAGCGAACTTTGGCCCCCAGGCGGTAGACACCTGTCATGTACAAACATGGGAACAAGATGTCGCCGGGCCCCATATGATTGCCTCCGAAGTGGACCAAACCTATTCCTGGAACGGCAGTACAGTAACGCTCACTAGTGGTGCGGTTTCGGCCACTACTTACTTCGCCTGGTGGCACCTCAATAGCGGCCCATCCGGAGCATCCGGCTATTACAACTCACAAATGGCCTACGCTAGTGGACAGGCTGGTTTCTACTGTGATGGATGGCCGTTTTGCCCAGGCGGACCTAATTTCTATATCACCCTCTACGAGAACTTGACGGTAGACTATCAAGGAGGGTGTGGAGGATATGGCTCAGCTTCTGGCACGATTGTCCCCGGAGGCAGAGTGTCGTACAACGTCTGGAAATAAGCATGCGGAAAACGCCGAGCAAGGCGGCAAAATGGGCCGCGCTGATCGGTGGAGGGCTTGGCACCGGGATACTTCTGAACATTCTCACCGGCCAACTTAACTTGCGTAGGGTCCTGAGCGGGGATATGCCCTTGGGTGTTGCTACTGCCATTGCGGGCAAGGGCCTTGTTTTCTTGTCTTTACTCGCGCTTGTCTGCATGATTGGTACTATGGTCGCGCTGTGGCCAAGTGTCCCCCGGTTGCTTTCAGGGGCGATATGGCTGGGGATTGGCGGCATCCTGGCGATGGTAGCGTACATGACGCCATTTAGCATCGGCTTTCTCCTTGTTCCCTCAATGACTCTCTTCTTAATAGCCGGGGTATTGGCCATTTGGAGGCGGGCCTGAGCGCGTCATGAACATCTGCACCCAGGTGGGTCGAGGAGCTGACCAAGCTAAACGAATCTGGGCCACCTTGGGGCCCGGTGGTACACAACAGGCCAGGGCGCCAGATCATTAAGCACCCCGCGCCGGAGAGCACCGAGGGCGTTCAGGCGGGGGCGCCTTCCGCCACGCGCGCCTAAGAGTGCGGGTCGACACGGCCGTAGCTGCTGAGGTACTTGCGGTACTTGTTGGGCAGGGCTGACACGGACAGCGTCATCTCGCCGTTCTCCCCGCCGGTGGCCTCGTTCAGCAGGGCTAGCTGCACGTCGAAGCCGGGGTTCTTGCCCGGGTGCTGCTGCACGTAGGTGCCGTCCGACTGGAGGATTCGCGCTTTCACGTTGTCCCGCAGGTACGACTCGAGCACGTCGGAGATGACCTGGCGCTTGATGCCCTCGTCCTCGATGGGGAACAGCGTCTCTACCCGGTGATCGAGGTTGCGCGGCATCAGGTCGGCGCTGCCCATAAACAGGTCTTCCTTGCCGTTGTTGCGGAAGTAGAAGATGCGGCTGTGCTCAAGGAACCGCCCCACTATCGAGATCACGCGGATGTTCTCGCTCACGTTGGGCACGCCCGGCCGCAGGCAGCAGATGCCCCTCACCAGCAGGTCCACCTTCACGCCCGCCTGCGAGGCGCGGTACAACACCTCTATCAGCGCGGGGTCTACCAGAGAGTTCATCTTGAAGATGAGGCGGCCGTTGCCCCGCTCGCGGTGCTGCTTGATCTCCCGCTCGATCAGCGCGAGCAGCCCCGCCCGCATGGCGATGGGCGCGACCAGCAGTTTGCGGTAGCGCGTCTGCTGCGAGTACCCCGTCAGGTAGTTGAACAGGTCGGAGGCGTCGGCCCCGAAGTCAGGGCTGCAGGTCAGCAGGCCCATGTCGGTATAGAGGCGGGCGGTCGTGGGGTTGTAGTTGCCCGTGCCCAGGTGGACGTAGCGGCGGAGGGCGTCGCCCTCCTTGCGCACCACCAGCGCGACCTTGCAATGCGTCTTTAGCCCGATCAGCCCGTAGGTGACGTGCACGCCCGCCTGCTCCAAGGCCTTCGCCCACTCGATGTTGTTCTCCTCGTCGAAACGGGCCTTTAGCTCCACCAGCACGGCCACCTGCTTGCCCGCCTGCACCGCATCGAGCAGCGCTTCGACTATGGGCGAGTCGGCGCCCACGCGGTACAGCGTCATCTTGATGGCGAGCACGTCCTTGTCTTCAGCGGCGGTGCGTATGAAGTCCACTACCGGCTTGAACGAGTCGAACGGGTGGTGCAGCAGGATGTCACCCCGGCGTATCGCGGCGAAGACGTCCTTCTCCTTGCGCAGCGGGGCCGGGATGCGCGGCACGAACACCGGGTCTTTCAGGTCGGCGCGGTCGAGCCTGTATACCTCCATCAGGTCGCTCAGCCCGAGCGGGCCGTCCACCTCGTACACGTCGATGTCGTCAAGCTCCAGGTTCTTCACAAGCAGGTCGCGCAGGTGATTGGACATGCCGGGGTTGTGGAACAGCGCCACGGCCGAGCCGAACCGCCGCCTCGACAGCGACTGCTCCACCGTCTCCAGCAGGTCGTACGCCTCAAGTTCCTGTATCTCGATATCGGCGTCGCGTATCACGCGGAAGGGGTGCACCTCCACGATCTGCATCGCGGGGAACAGCGCGTCCAGGTTGGCCATCAGCACCTGCTCCAGCCAGGTGAACAGGTAGCGCGGGGTGCGCGACTTGCCGCCCTTGCTCTGGTCCACGGGCAGCGCGACCAGGCGCGAGAGCACGTTGGGCACCTTCACGCGGGCGAAGTGCACTCGGCCGTTTGGCGCCTGCAGTTCAACGGCGAGGTTGAGGCTCAGGTTGGAGATGTGGGGGAAGGGGTGGCCGGGGTCGACGGCAAGGGGCGTGGACACAGGGAAGACCATGCGGTCGAAGTAGTCGCGGGCGACGCGCTTCTGCTCCGGGGTAAGCTCCTCGTAATCCGCGATGCGCACGCCCTGCTTTGCCAGCGCGGGCTGCAGAGTGTGCGTGAAAAGCTCCGACTGCCTGTCGAGCAGGGGCAGAATGGCCTGGCGAAGCGCCCACAACTCTTCCTGCGGGGTCATACCGTCTGGGCTGCGGTCGCTGATGCCCGCTTTCACCTGCTCGCGGATGCCCGAGGCGCGCACCATGAAGAACTCGTCGGTGTTCGAGTTGAAGATCGACAGGAATTTGACGCGCTCGAGCAGTGGGTTGCGCTCGTCCAGCGCCTCGTCCAGCACGCGCTCGTTGAACTGGACCAGCCCTAGCTCCCTGTTGATATACAGGGAGGAGCGCAGCACCGCCTGCGGCAGCGCTATCACCTGCTCGGGCTTGTCGCCAACAATCTCCAGCCGCTGCTCGCCGCCTCTGTCGTCCAGAGCCATTGCATTCCCCTGTGCCTGTTCTATTGCCGACTGTATTACGCAGGCGAGGGCGGGCGGGTGTCAGGTCAGATGGCCCGGAGCAGCGGCCTCCGCGCCAGGCTGAGGATGGCCCCCTCGCGCATTCCGTAGGACGATACGATGAACGGGGGGAAGTCGTAGCCGCGCATCACTTCCCTTATGACAAGTATAGCAGGAAACAGCAGACGCGCGCGCTCCGGTTTTAGGTCGAATTCTTTGGCGATATCGCAGGCCTTACGCCCGCGCAGCTTGCCCAGGATCCTGTCGAACGCGTCGTTGGGGAAGCTGTCGCCAGGCTTGAGGCCGAGCACTTGCGGGCTGCGGCGCAGCGTGCCGCCTATGCCGAGCACGCCCGTCACGTTGGCGTCGGGCAGGGGCAGCGCCGGGCCGATCACGTTCGCCAGGTAGGTGACCAGCAGCGCCTCTTCGAGGTAGGCCGGCGGGTCGCTCGGGAGGAAGTTGTTGGCCACGCGGGCCGCGCCGAGCGGCAGCGACACGCAGTCCCACACCTCGCCGTGCTGACCCACGCTGACCTGCATGCTGCCGCCGCCGATGTCCACCGCCACCTGTGGGCCGACGCTGGGGCAGTCGGTATCGGCGCCCAGGAAGCCGTACTCGGCTTCTACCTCAGGTGTGAGCACCTCCACGGGTAGCTCGAGCACCTCTTCGATAGTCCGGGTGATCTCGTCGCGGTTGGCAGCGGTACGGATGGCGTGGGTCGCCATCAGGTGCAGATCGGTCACGCCCTCCGCGGCAGCGGCGGCGCGGAACTCGCGCAGGGTCTCGATCAGCTCCTGCACCTTGTCCGGGCCGATCGTGCCCTCGTAGTCCACCTCGACTCCCAGGCCAAGCGCCTCGCTGCGGTCGAGCAACGGCGTGATATGCCGCCCGTTGGTGGAGGCAACCAGGAGGTGGACGGTGTTGCTCCCTATGTCCACCACGCCAATCGTGCGCTCGCGCAATCTCTCCCCCGGCCGTTGGTCTGCGTGTCCGGCGCGTGGGGGCAATGGGATGCCCGTCTGCACCACTCTCGGTGTGATCATACTATCCTTCCCGGGTGCGCGGCCCTGCTATGCACAACTGCCGCTCTTCACCCCACCTGCATTTTATGCGAGAATCTTTAGCAGAGAGTTAACGGATGCAGCCCAAATGTTAAGAGAGGTGCCCGTCCGGCTCCTTCGGCGTGTGCACGCCCACCAACCTGCCCTTGCCCTCGCGCACGTCGCGCCAGCGCTTCGCCGATGGAAACTCGAGGTGGGCAAACGCGGCGGTCGGCAAGCGCACAGGCTCGGTGCCGTCGGGGGCGAGCGCCGTGCTCAGCTCCTCGAAGCCGGGGTTGTGCCCCACAATAACCACGGTCGCGGCATCCTCGGGCAGCGAGCGCACCACGTCGACCAGCGTGTCGAGCGGCGCGGCGTAGATGTCCGGCTCGATTGCCACCTCTCCCTCGTAGCCTGCGGCCTCGGCGGCGATCTCGGCGGTCTGCCGGGCGCGCTCGGCGTGTGAGCTTACGAACAGGTCGATATCGGAACCAAGCTCGCTCAGCTTCTCGCCCATGGCCCGCGAGTCGCGCTCGCCCCGCGGCGCGAGCACGCGCGCCCTATCGCCCCTGGGTGAGCTTGCCTCGGCCTTACCGTGCCGCAGCACGAACAGTGTCTTCATCCGTTGTTCGATCCTCTCGCGTGGCGCTAATGCAAATTGCAGGCCAGTCACACCCCTGGCCGGGAAGAGCGAGCCACCCGGTGTATAATTGTACGTCAAACAGGGCACCGCAATGCACCGCCCCACCAAACGATACGGAGAGCAGCACGATGAGCGACAAGAGCAGCTACACGTCCGAGGAGTGGGCCAAGCTGATGGACCTTCCGATGATCGCGGGCACGGCCGTGATCATGGCCTCGCCCAACCCGATGGGCCTGCCCGACGAGGTTAGCGCAGAGGGCGCGGCCTACGCGCTCAGACAGCCCGGGGCCGAGAGCGAGTTGCTCTCCGCGCTGCGCGCCGATCTGCACGAGCGCTGGTCCCGCCGCGACGACCTCGACGCGCCCAGCACCGACTTACCCCTCTATGCGGGCAGCCTGCACTACTCCGAACCGCGCAGGGCACGCCAGGAGCTTTCGGCGCTGGCCGCCGAAGTAGTCGCCATCCTAACCGACAAGGCCGCGCCCGAGGAGGTAGCTGCCTACAGGCAGTTCGTCATGGACACAGCGGGGGCAATAGCGCGCGCCTCGAAGGAGGGAGGTTTCCTCGGATTCGGCCGCAAGGAAACCTCCGCGCAGGAGCAGGCCGTGCTCGATGCGCTGTCGGCGGCCCTCGGCCTTCAGGAATAAATTCGCATCGCAGCCAAGCGGATCGCGCTCGGTACAGGCTAGGCAATCGTGGTGGGCGCACCGACGCCTGGACTGGCAGTGCGCCCACCCGATCTCAGCTACCTGGGCCGGGGCGGGTCACACCCCGGGAAGAACGTGTTAGACACGATCTTGCTCGTCTGTCCCCTGGTGAGAGGGTTGCCCGGTCTGAAGTACGGACGGTTGGCGGGCGGCACGCACGGCTCGGGGTTGCCGCACTCGTACCCCGACATCACATCGGGCCTGTTGAGTAGCAGCCGCTCGACGAACAGCCAGAAAGTATGGGTGGGTGGCACGTCCTCGAAAGTCTGCGTGCCGGGCGGGATGTTGTCCTCGAACCCCGCCGCGTTGCTCACGATCTTGGTGAGCTGCCCCCTGGTAGCCCCCGCGTTCGGTCTGAAGTACGGCCGGTTGGCAGGCGGCACGCACGGCTCAGACTCGCCTCCGCAGGGGTAGCCCGCGATGATCTGCCGGGAGGTGAGCCGCTCCACGAACTCGTAGAAGGTGCTGCCCGGCGCCACGTCCTCGAACGACTGCCCGCTCACCGGCTCCGAGAACCCTGCCGAATTCGACACGATCTTGGACAACTGCCCTCTCGTCACGAGGTTATTGGGCCGGAATGTGCCGTCCGGATACCCGTTGATGATGCCGCGGCAGGCGAGGCACCGGACGAACGCATAGAAGGTGTTGGTGACCGGTACGTCCTCGAAGGCGAGGGTGCAGCGTGTCGGCGTGGCTGTGGGAGCCGTTGGTGTGCGCGTAATGGTTGGTGTGGGTGTCGTGGTGGCGGTGCGAGTCGCGGTTGCACTATGGGTTGGAGTTGAGGTAGGCGTATTGGCTGGGCAAGGGTCGGAGTAGCGCAGAACCAGGTTCTCGCCGGGAATGGTCGTCTGCTTGTGGCCGACAGCCCAAATGTCGGTGGGGGATACAGCGGCAAGCCCGAACAGGTAATTGTAGTAACCCGGGTTCGGAGCAGGGACATCGACCCAGGCGGTACCGTTCCAGCGCATCGCCAGGTTGCCATAGAGCGTGCCATGCGAGTAGGTGCCGACTGCCCATATGTCTGTAGCGGAAACAACATCCAGCCCGGCAAGGGTATTGACGGCGCTTCCGAGATTGGGGCTGCTTACTATGGTCCAGGTGTTACCATCCCAGTGCTCAATCAACGTGCGGCGCTGGCCTCCGGTTGGCGCATCGGCCTCGCCAACTGCCCACACGTTGTTGGGCCCAACGGCAGCCACAGCGTTGAGCTGGTTTGAGTACCCACCCGTGTTGGGGCTTGATATCGTTTCCCACTGCGTGCCGTCCCAACGCATGGTGAGTGTGCGGCCGGCGCAGCACCCGCCAAAATAGTAGAAGCCGACTGCCCACAACTCGTCGGGCTCAACAGCCGTGACGCCCAATAACTGATTCCCGTAGTTGCTAGGGTTCGGGCTGGGAACGGTGATCCATTGCGTGCCGTCCCAGCGTACGGTTGCCGTCTCCTGAATACCACCAACTGCCCACACATCGCCGCCCGGGATAGTGACAATATCGGCAAGCAGTGGGGTATCTGCCGGTGCGGGCACCATAGCCCAGGTCGAGCCCTGCCAGCGTAGAATCAGCGCCGTGCCGTAGCCGTAGAAGGGTCCATGTTCCCCGACTGCCCACACGTCGTTGGGCCCTACAGCGGCTACCCCAAGCAAGCGGTTGGAATAGTCCGTTGTACTAGGGCTTGGTACCACCGACCACGATACGCCGTCCCAGTGGAGGGTAAGTGTATAGCTCCGGTTGCCCGACTCGGTATATCCAACGGCCCAGATGTCGGTGGCCGAGACAACCACCACGTCCCGCAGGACGTTGGTCCTCTCGCTAACGTTTGGGCTGCCCGCCTCCCGCCAAGACAGGCCGCAGGTAATCGTGGCCGTTGGTGTCGGCGTGCGCGTTTGCGTCGGCGTGGGAGTCTCTGTAGGCGTGCGGGTGGGAGTGCGCGTCCGGGTCGGGGTAGCCGTGGGCGGCGTTCCGGTGACGGTGGGCGTCGCGGTGCCGCAGTCGGGCTGCTCGAACGTCAGCAGAGTGCCGGCATCCACGCTGCCCGGCGTATCACACGCGAATTGTGTGTGCAGGTCGGTGCCCCGCTGCATACCAATCGTGGCGCTAACGCCGGGGTCCGTTATCTGCCCGTACACGAAATCTATCCGGCCTGTGCGTGAGCCTTCGTGGAACCTGACCTCAAAGTTTGCCGTACCACTGCCCCACAGGTAACCGGTCCGCCACTCAACACTGTAGATCCTATTGGGTTCAACACCGGTGACGGACGTGAATACGCCCTGCCCTGGTTCATCGGTGCGCATAGAGGCCCAATACGGGTAAAGGGCGTATCTCAACACACTGTTGGGCAGGCATGTTCTTCCAGGGACACTTGGTACGGGGAGAAAATACATCAGTCCGTCGGACCCGACCCAGGCTGTCGTGAAGTTCTCTCCGTATACCATCACAGGGAAGGGCAGGCTCACTGGTTGGACGCAACCCGCGCAGTGGATCCCTATGTCGGTCGTGCCGGAAATCACGGAGGCTCCGGTGGATGTGGTCACGAAGTAGTTGCTCTCAGCCCCGCAGGAAGCAGGCGTAGCCGTGGAAGGTGGAGGCCCGATAGTAGCGTCGGCTGTGAGGATGGGTGGTGGAATGGGAGGCGTGCCGGTGGGCACGAAGATGGTTGGTGTGGGCGTGGCACTCGAAGGCGAGGTAGGCGCTGGAGTAGGGGTAGTGTTATAGTGCCCGGCAAGCCTGAAGACCTGGTCGGGGTCGAGCCATGAAAGGCTGCACAAGGAGCCCCGCGTGGCCCAGGTCAGGCACAAATTCCGCCCAAAGCCCCCGCCCGGGTTCCGCCAGAATGCGGGATAAACAGAGCCCACGCTCGTGCGGTTGCGCCAATACCACTGCCCACCGCCCTCGAAATTCTCATTAGCCTGGACGGAGAGGAAGTAATGGCCGGTGCTTAGCACCACTGGCGAGGGCAGGTCTATTACCAGGTCGCCAAAGTTAGGGCCCACTTCGTACGGTATGTTTGTCGCGGTATAGACCGGCGTGCCTGGACTATTGCCCGCGGCAGCTTCGTAAACGAAGACATTCACAGAGTCAGGTTCGCCCGCGCCTTCATAGACGCCCGATACCTCTAGCCTGCTGATCGACCAGGTAAGGAACGACTGTACGAAGAAGTTGTCGGCGACCTGGGCATCGAATGCGTCGAACGCAGGCTCGAAGTTTTGCGAGGTTGTGGCCGAATCTGCCAAAGAATCGTATTGATCATAGAGGATCGATGCAGGGTTTCCAGGCGCGGGACCCCTCAGGTTCGCGGTAGGCGCATCTACCCGCGCCACGGGCAAGCCGAGATGGTTCCGTGCAGTGGCCTGCGTAAGGTCGCCATCTGCTGGGACACCGGCGAGAGCCGACCCGGAGTTCAGGCCGATGCCCAACACCCCAAGGACAGCTATTGACGCCAGACACCAGGTTAGGATCGATCGGTAGCGAGAGTTGAAACGGGACGGGAGGGGTGGGTAATTCATGGAGTGTTGCTTCTCTCTTTGGCGATAGAAGATGCAGGCCGCTGCGACCACGAAGATGAGATCAGGCAAACGCTAGGGGCCCTATACTTTAGCGCGCGTCTACACGCGCCATGCATTAGGCTCTACGGACAGGTACATTATGTATCAAGTGCTGACAATAAGTCAATAGGTGCACACTATCCGAATTATGAGACGATTTCCGCGTAGCTCGCTCTTCTGCGGACCGCGCAGGCCAGGAACTCAGCGATGTCCCGAAGCGCGTGCTAGGAAATATCGTAGTGAGGCACGCGCGTGTGCTGCGCGTGTGCTGTTCGGGTTGCACTTTGGCGGCCGGTCTGCTATAATTGCGGTTGGTCCCGAAATCGGGACAACACTTGTTATTGGCGAGAGCGGCCGCGCGTGCCGTTTCGTGGTAGAGGCATATTCACGCAGTAGCCCGCGATGGGGCACGCATACCAGCCGGAGGAATCACTTAGTTGGCGAACATCAAGTCTGCAATCAAGCGTATCCGCTCGTCCGAGCGCAAGCGCCTGCGCAACAAGCCGGTGCGCACTGCCCTCAAGACGTATATCAAGACAGCCCAGGTACACATCGCCCAGGGCGAAGACACCGCCGCCGAGGACGTAGTCCGCGCCATCAGCGAGCTTGACAAAGCCGCGGCCAAGGGCATCATCCACAAGAACCAGGCCGCACGGCGCAAGTCGCGCCTCATGGCCAGGCTGAACAAGATCCCGCACGTCCGGCCGTAAGTGCAGAGCGGCATAGCGAAGGGGTTCCACGATAACGCGGAACCCCTTTTCTGCTGCCCTTCGCGGCCTGTACCCGGCATAGCCGGCAGGCTATTTGGCCCATTAGCCAAAGCGCCGCGGTTCAGCCCCCGCCTGGGCGCGCTCACCCGGCGCCGGACGGCACATTTCCACCACCAGCGCATCGAGCGATAGGCCCGCATCGCCCCTTCCCGTCTTTACCGCGTGGTCAAGCTCGGTCAAGCAGCGGTGGATCTCCAGCAGCTGGGGCATGGTGAACTGGCGGGCCTGCATCAGGCTCTTGCGTATCACGAAGTCGCTCACGCCCGCCTTCTCGGCCATGCGGCTCTCCGAGATGCGCTGGTCCATCATGTCGCGCACCTGTATGAGCGTGCGCACCTGCCAGGCCAGCACGGGCAGTATCCCCTCGGGCGAGGTGCCGCCGTCGAGCAGGCGTTGAAGGTGCATCAGCGCGCCCTTCGTGTCGCGCCGTGCCGCGGCCGAGGTCATCTCGAAGATATCGTCGGCTTTGGCGGCAAAGCTCAGGTCTGACAGCACACGCTCGTCTATCGTGCCCCCCTCGCCCACGTACAGCGACAACTTCTCAAGCTCGTTGGCCAGCGTCTGCAGGTCGTGTAGCGCGGCCGCCAGGGTCGAGCGTGCGCCCGGCGCGAGCCGCACGCCAAGACCGGCCGTGTGCTCGCCTATCCACCGCTCGAGGGCTGCACCCTTCGGGGGGATGTGCTCCTCGACCTTGCCGTGCCGCCCGGCCGCCTTGAGCAGCGCGCTGTTCTTGTTGACGCTGCCCCGCTCTACCAGTATCAGCACTGTCGAGTCGGGCACCGCGGCGAACACCTGCGCGAACCCCTCGACCATGCCGGGGTCGGCCTTGGCGCGGCCCCTGGCGGGCGCGGCAGGCTCGTCGGCCTCGCTGCCCTCCGCGTCGTCCGACGAAGCCTTGCCCCCGCCGAAGCGCGAAAGCAGCCCCTCGACCACCACCACGCGCCGTTCGGTGAAGAAGCCGAGCGCCTGCACGGCGCGCTGCAGCTCATCGGGCGCGATGCGCGCGCCGTCCAGGCGGGTGAGGCCGAAGTCGCCCATGGGGTCGTCGGGCGGGGCGAACTTCGCGAGGTAGCCCTTAAGCGACTGCCCGACCAGATAGCGGTCGGGTCCGATCAGTGCAATCAGCATGGCAGTCCGGCATCAGAGGAACACGGGGCGCGGGGCGCGAGACGAACAAGTTCGGGGCGTGCAAAAACCCTGCGGGTGGTCGTAGAGGTTTTGAACCTGCTTTACGCAGGTGGGTGCCGTTCTTCAGGTTATTGCGTTACCGTTACCGGCGTACGCAGCCCCATCCGCTGCCGGCTCCCAATTTTCGAGTTAGGATCAAAACCTTTTTACGACCAGGATCACCACAGGGTTTGCATGGATAAGATACCATATCCACGCCTGTGGGTCAAGCGAGCGGTCAGTGGCGAGTGACGCGTGGCGAGTGACGCGTGGCGAGTGACGGGTGACGGGTGACGGGTGACGGGTGACGGGTGACGGAGGGGCCGAGGCACGCACGCCCACCGCACTTCACATCTGCCTTCCGCCTTCTGCCTGCTCCGCTCAGAAGTCCCGGTTCTTGAGGGCGAAGTATGCCGGGCGGGCCGACCAATCGCCGTTGATGATGCTGAAGTGGCTTGGGCCTGTGTACCACTCCTGGAACGTCGAGAAGTTCAGGTTCCAGATGAACATCGGCCCCATCCAGGGATAGTACTTCTTCGCGAAGTCAATGGCCCGCACAAGGTACTCTCCCTGCTCGTCGCGCGTATTGAACTTGCACTCGCCGTAGCCGTCGGGCCTGAAGTCGCTGCACCACCCGTACTCGGTGACCCACATCTGCTTGCGCCCGTCGCCGTACTTCTCCATGATGTTCCGCTGATCTTCTATCCGGCGGAAGTAGAACGAGTTGGACAGATTGTACCAGTCGCGCTTGCCCAGCGACGTGTTGAAGGGGAACTCGGGGCTCATGTTGGGGTTGTCGGGGTACTTGGTCTCGGGAGGGTTGTTGAACCCGTACGGGTGCGTGCCCAGCACGTCGAAGTAGCGGCGCACCTCGCCGTTGTTGTACTTGTACATCTCCTCGAGGTAGCGCAGGTCGGACAGCACGCCCATCTCGCCCGGGCCCCGCTCGCCGAACGGGTCGTTGATGCCGGTCGGCGCGAGCGCACCGGTGAGCACGATGGCCGTGGGGTCCGATGCCTTCACGCCCAGGTAGCCCTGCTTGAGGATCTCCACGTAACGCCCGGGGTTCACGTCGCCGCTCTCGCCCGTCAGGTTCTGCTCGTTGTAGATCATATAGGCCTGCACGCGCCCCTTGAAGTGGGCCGCCATAGCCTTCATGAAGTCGTACATGTCTATGGGGTCTTTGGGGAAGCCGTTGAACCCGCCCGTCGCCCACGACGGCGCCTTGACCACCGACAGCATCACTTTCACCCTGT
This sequence comes from Chloroflexia bacterium, assembly GCA_035710025.1. Lineage (GTDB taxonomy): Bacteria > Chloroflexota > Chloroflexia > QHBQ01 > JADMIH01 > JADMIH01. The sequence continues at coordinate 4,611 of DASTEB010000258.1, read as the reverse complement.
GCTGCACGGCAGAGTTCACGATGCGGTCAAGCTCCTCCCAGTAGTACACGCCCTTGGGGATCTCGGTCTCTTTCCACTCCACCTGCTGGGTGATCCAGCCGAAGCGCAGGTCGTTCACCATGTTGAGCAGGCGCTCGCGGTCCTGGTAGTAAAGCTGCACGTTCATGCCGTCGCCCACGTGCTCACCCTGCAGGAACTCGCCGCCGATAGCGGGCTTGGCGGGCGGCCAGATCGGGCGCTGCACCGGCAGGCTGCCGACGGTCGGCGTGCCCCACGCGGTTACCGTCTCCTGGATGTCGAGCGCATCGCGCCCAAGCAGGCCCAGCAGCACGTCGTAAGGCGCCACGTTCTCCGGATGGTGCTCAAAGCGGTTGCGCTGGAAGTACTGCACCGTGTAGGTCTTGCCGTCGGTGAACGACTCCTCTTCCAGAGGCTCGGAGATGGGGTAGCCGAACACGGCCAGCCCGCCGTAGTTGCGCCAGTACGACAGGAACGGCTCGGACAGCGAGTGCTGAGTCTCGGGGAAGAAGACGCGGTCGGCGGTGCTCTCGAACGGCTGGCCCGGCTCAAACGTGATATGAGCGGTCAGCTCGGCGCCGAGCAGCCCGAGCAGTACTTCGTTGGCCTCGTCGTTCTCGGGGTGGTACTCGAAGCGGTTGCGCTCGAAGTACTGCACCAGGTACTCCTTGTTGTCGCTCGGGTTGATCTCGGCGCGGGCCTCCGAGATGGGATAGCCGAAGATCGGCAGGCCGCCGTAGGCCGTCCAGAACTTCATGAACACCGCGGGCACGGTGAATCCGGTCTCGGGGAAGAAGCGCTCAGTGACTTCGGGCACGGGCGTAGGCTCGATGGGCGGCGCGATGGTGCCGGTGGGCACAACGGTCGCCGTTACGGTTCCAGTTGCCGCGGGAGTGGCCGGCGTAGGGGTCATGGTGCTCGTAGTGGCCGTGGTTGTGACGGTCGTGGTAGCTTGCGGCGTGAGTGTGCCCGTTGCGCGGGCGGTGCGGGTCGGGGTCGCGGTCGAGCTTGAGGTCTGCCCGTAGCCGTCCGTGGGTACGGCCGTTACGAGCAGCATAATCGCCGCCATCAGAGATATTGTCGCCACCAGTCTTCTGCGCACGAGTGCCTCCTAGTGAGTGTGCCGCGTCTACCGAGTGGGCATGCGCCGCACGGCGGAGGCTATTAGGGCCACCGCCTGGCGCCATGCCGGTATGTTGCGTCGTCTACGATGTCTTGCCTGTGCTGCCGTCCTGGATCTCTTTTCTAGCCTTCCGTGGGAATGGGAGTAAAGCCTACCGAAAACCTGATATAGCGGTCGTCATAGCCGAACGCGCTGCCCGACACCCCGGCGATACCGGTCTCCTCGAACAGCGAAAGGGCATCTTCGCCCGGCATGAGCTTGCTCCAGTTATAGATGGTCGCGTGGTCATCCATGCCGATGACCTCGAACAGGCGGTGCTGCTCGTTCAGGGCGCGCAGTTCCTCGCGCAGGTGGTCGCGGCGCAGGTCGTACAGCGCCTTGATCTTGGCCTGAATCTCGGGGTGCTCGTCCAGCCACTCGACCAGCGCGGTATACCGGAGCTGCCACTGGGCAGGCAGGCCGGCAGTCGTGTTGTTCCAGGCCACTATCAGAATGTCGGCCCACGAGTCGTTGGCGAACGTGACGAAGCCCATGCGGTCGCCCGTCATGGTGAACACCTTGGAGAACGAGCTGACGAACAGCGTGCGCTCGAGCGCCTCGGGCGTGTTGAACGCGGCCATGCGCGCGGCGTCTGCTACCGAATCGCCGGTGCCCACGTACGCCAGGTCGGCCAGCACGACGAACTCACGCCCGTCTTCGACGATGGCTCTGTACACGTCCCTTATCTCGGCGGGCGTGTACGCAAATGCGGTAGGGTTGTTCGACACCGTTAGGTACAGCATCCGCAGATCAGGGTTCTCGTTTAGCAGCCTCTTCACGTCGCCATACGTGAGCTTGAAGTTGTTCTCCTCGGCCGTGCGCACGAGCAGCAGCCTGCTGCCGGACGTCTCAACCTGCCAGTTGACCACGGCGAACCCGGGCGCGGGGAAGGCGAAGGCCGCGGGCACACCGTACTTCTTCCTGAAATGGGAGCCGAGCGATAGTATCGACTTGTACAGCGCATCCAGCGCGCCGATGCTGATATACGTCTTCGCGGGGGTGGCGGGGATACCCCAGGCTTTCTGGAAGCGGGCTGCCAGCTTCTCGCGGAGCAGCGGGTTGCCCATGCCGAACACGTCGTAGATGCGCATATCCCAGTTGTAGTCGCGCAGCAGCCGCATCTCGATCTGTTCCTCGCGTCTGTTCAGCTCCGTATGGACGGCGCCGTCGCTCACCCGCCCGCCGATAGTCTCGCCCGGCAATATCAGGCCGAGGTCCTCGCCGATGGTGGAATAGTCCACGCCCCCGATCTTCTCGGTGATCAGCCGCACGTTCACGTCGCCGATGGTACGGTTCACAAGCTCGCGCGAAACGATCGCCGGGGAGATGCCGGCCTTGCGCGCTTCGCTCACCACTTCGGCCATCATGCGTGCCATCTCTCGAATAGGAGAGCGCGACTGCTGGAAGATAGGCCGGTAGCGCCCCACGGCGGCGCGGCGCACCTGCCTGATGTACTCGACCTGTTCCTGCTCGGACAGAGCGCCGTTCGAGCTAGCCTGAACCGGGGCTACGGGTGCCGTGTCTTGCCCGGCCTGACCCAGTGTTGACATTGAATGGTGGTCCTCCTCGTTGAGGTCCGAACGCCCTACCCGGCGGCTTCGCCGGACCCGGGCACTACAGGGCAAACAGCGGCAATTGCACACCCGCGCTCGCCCCCGCGGAATGGTCGTATTCGCTGCAAGTATAACTACGGCATATAGCCCTGTCAAACGATTCGCGGGCGATCTCTCTGTACCGTACTACTACGCATGGTGCTTGCCCGGATGCCTTATAATCGGAGCAATTCACCGGGCGCTCGCCAACTCCCGCAAGGTAAGCGCTCTCGACTCCTTGCCTCGATGAGGAGGGCTGTCATGGTCCGGCTGCACCACCACGTTCGCACGCACCTGAGAAACGGCACGGTCGCCCTCGCGGCGCTTGCCGCCGTCGTATGGCTGGCCCTGGCCGCCGCGCCCGCCACGCCCCGGGCGGTGGCGAGCCAGATGTCATGGTCGCGCCCGGACGCACCCCACGCGCTCGACAAGCTCGGGCCGTTCGTGCCGCCCATATTTGGGCCGAACGTGCGCGCCAACACCGACACGACCAGTTACGGGCAGCACGAGCCGGGCCTCGCGGTCAGCCGCACCGACAACGACGTGGTATTCGCCGCCGCGAAGGACTACCGGGACGGCAATATCAAGCGCGTGTGGATCTACGGGTCTACCGACGGGGGCAGCACCTGGCCCGTGCAGTTGCACATGCCCGGGCTGCCGCCCACCGTGAACGAGAGCGACCCGGTGGTCATGGCCCGCGACGACGGGCGAATCTATGTGTCGTGCCTCACGACGGGCAACGAGGGCATCTTCATCACGTGGACCGACGACAACGGGACGACCTGGCAGCCGTCGGTGCCCATCATACAGAACCAACCTGTGCTGCAGGACAAGGATTGGTTCGCCATAGACAACAACCCCGCAAGCCCGTTCCACCACCGCATGTACATGATGTACGCGCCGGGCGCCAACTACGTGGTCGAGCACCACTCCACCGACGGGGGCCTGACTTGGTCGCCGCGCCAGCAGATCGGCGGGAGCAACACCGAGTACACCTACCCGGTGGTGGCGAGCGACGGCACCGTGTACAACTTCATGATGTACAACTGGGGGAACGGGCAGATCGGCACCGTACAGATGACCAGGTCGACCGACGGCGGGGCAACCTGGAGCACGCCTTCGACGGTGGCGATGGCGGACCAGGCAGGCTACCACATCCGGCCCAGCGACCAGTTCCGGTTCTTCTCGATCATCAGCGCGGGCGTTGACCCGCTTTCGCAGGGGCCGAACCACACGCTTTACGTGTCGTGGACCGACGACCGTGCTTTCAACACGACCGGCACCGACGTGCTGTACGTCAAGAGCACCGACGGGGGGGCCACATGGGGTCAACCCATAAACCTGGCGCAGGTCTCAGGCAGGCCCGAATGCCCGGGCTGCGACAATATCACGCCCATGATGACGGTGGGGCAGGACGGCAAGGTACACGCCTTCTGGCTCGACCGCGCAGACGACCCCGCGCCTCCCGCCGGGACCGGCCTCTTCCACAGCTGGTACACGTCCAGCACCGACGGCGGCGCCACCTGGGATCCTGCCACGCGGGTGAGCACCGAGCCGCAGAACCTCAACGTGGGCTTCCCGCCCGGCAGCGGCGATGCCGCGGGCGACTATTGGGGGTTGGACGTGTCGGGCGACTCGGTGTACGTCGCGTGGAACGACACCCGCTACAACCAGCAGCAGGACATCCTGGTGTCGCGCGGCATCATGGGCGGGCCGACCGCCACGCCGACGCCGACACAGAGCACGCCCCCGCCGACCAACACTACCGCGCCCAGCGCCACGGCTACGACCGCGCAGCCGACGAACACGCCAACGCAAACGTGGGCGCCTACGTGGACG
>DASTEB010000257.1:0-11666 GCA_035710025.1 Chloroflexia bacterium | reverse complement strand
GTGGTGCTTGTGGACGGCGTGGTACGGGGAGTGTGGGAGCAAGAAACGAAGAAGGGCCAAACGCTGGTGAAGGTCAGCATGTTTGCCGCACCCACCAAGAAGGTTCGCAGTGGGATAGAGGCCGAGGCGGCGCGCCTGGAGGGCTTTCTCGGTACGAAAGTAGCGGTGGAGTCTGCGTAGGCGGTGTAGAGTGGGGCGGTTGCCCGGATGCTAAAGAAAAAGCCCTACCGGGAATGGTAGAGCTTTATGCCATGCTCTATGGGGCTCCCCGCCAACAGTTGGCCGGTTTCGGCCCCCCACACTGCGTGAGCGGACCCACGGCAGCTCTCAGGAGCCTTCCGATACCTCGTAAATCTCGTCGGCAACCAGGCCGTGCGCCTCGCGGTGCACGCTGTGGGCCGCTTCTTCGTTGGGCGCGTCCACCAGGCAGAAGACCTTGCCGTCAGCCTCGTTCACCCAGTACCGCAGGTACCTGACGTCGTGCCTGTCCTGTGTTTGCAGATCCTTAATGTGGGCTTCCGCAACGGCCCCGGCTTTCACGCCCGGCAGATTATGAACGTCCATGTATAGTGGCATTTCTGTTACTCCTTCTTAGTCAGCTACTGATCCGGTGCTCTCGGCTAGAATGAGAAGCAGCTACATTCTGGCAGATTTGCGCGTATAATGGGCTACACATCGACGTGCACAAAAAGCTGCCGGAAACCTGCCGGGGAATCGTCCACTCTGCTATGGAAGTTGACCATCAGACCGCGGGCCCCACCGCGCCACACACGACTGCCGATGCCTCCGTCTTTGGCCGGTGGTTGAGACGGCAGCGTAAGGAGCGGGACCTCACGCAGGAAGAACTGGCGGAGCGCATCCGGTGCTCCGTCTGGTCTATCCAGAAGATCGAGGTAGGTAACCGCCGACCCTCCAAGCAGGTGGCCGAGCTACTTGCCGATTACTTCGAAATTGCCTCGGAGAGGCGGTCTGCGTTCCTCCATTTTGCCCGGGGACACTCGGACAGGTGGGAGGCGATTGCCGGCGAGCAGCCCCCGCAGATTGCTCGCGGTGCAAGCATTGCGCCGTATCAACGCCCCGGTACTCGCCCGGGCAACCTGCCCACGCCGCTCACCTCATTTGTCGGGCGCGATAGTGAGTTGCCGCGCATCCATGACCTCATGCGCACCTCTGGCGCTCGCTTGCTCACCCTCACCGGCCCTCCCGGTACAGGCAAGACCCGCCTGGCCGTCCAGGCGGCTGTCGAACTGCTGGCGGATTTCCCGGATGGGATCTTCTTTGTGAACCTTGCGCCCATCAGCAGCCCCGAGCTCGTCGTCTCTGAGATCGCCCAGAGCCTGGGAGTGAGTGTGAGTGGGAGCGGGAGTGGGGGTGCGTCGCTTTTCGATACCGTGATCTCCTATCTCGAGAGTAGAGATCTGCTTCTGATACTCGACAACTTTGAGCAGATAGTCGAGGCAGGCCCCCAGATAGGACGACTGCTGGAGCGAACCGCCAGACTGAAGGTGATGGCCACCAGCCGAATACCTCTGAACATAAGAGGGGAAAAGACCCTCGCCTTGCCGCCTTTGCAGGTTCCCGACCTGGAACACTTGCCTTCCCTGGACCGGCTCGGCAAATTTGAAGCGATTGAGTTATTTGTGCAGAGGGCCTCTGATGTGAGGAGCGACTTCGACCTGACGTCCCGTAATACTTCCGCAGTAGCCCACATTTGCTCGCGCCTGGATGGACTGCCGCTCGCCATCGAGCTGGCTGCCGCCAGGGTGAAGATCCTCTCTCCACAGGCCATCCTGAACAGGTTGGAGAGCAGATTCCAACTTCTGACGGTTGGTGCGCAAGATCTACCTTCACGCCAGCGGACCCTGCGCAGCGCGATAGAGTGGAGCTATGATCTGCTGGACGAGGGCGAGAAGAAGCTGTTTCGCCGGATGGCCGTGTTCAATGGCGGGCGCACACTGGATGCGCTCGAGGCCGTGTGCAGCTACGATGGGCAGATCGGGATTGGCGTGCTTGACGGTGTGGAATCGCTGGTGAGCAAGAGTCTGCTGCAGTAGCGTGACGGACCGGACGGAGAGCCGCGCTTCTGGATGCTGGAGACAATACACGAGTTCGCGGCGGAGAAGTTGGAGGAAGTGGATGAGGGCGATGGCCTGCCGGCGCGGGAGCTGCGGCGGAGGCATGCTCTCTATTTTCTGGCGCTGGCAGAGGAGGCAGAGCCCCACCTCCAACGGGAAGAGCAGGCGCAGTGGTTCAACCGGCTGGAGTGGGAGCACAACAATCTCCATGCTGCAATGGAATGGGCGATGACTCACGGCGAAGAAGAGGTGGCCTTACGCTTCGGAGCCGCGTTGATGACCTTCTGGTACAACCGCTATCCGGCCGAGGGCAGGTGGTGGTTGGAAGGGGCGCTGCGCAGCAGGGCGGGACAGCCCACACTGATAAGAGGTCGAGCGCTGCACAGCGCTGCTCTCGCGCTCAGAAAGACAAGAGAGTACGCCCAGGCCAGGCTGCTGATGGAGGAAAGCCTTCGCATTTACCAGTCACTTGGCGACCCCACAGGCATAGCCTCCTCACTCCACAGGCTGGCAGACCTGATCTCGGAAAGCGGCGCATACGAGGAGAGGCCGCAGGCGGAGGAGTTGTACCAGGATGCTCTGAAGCGCTTTGGCGAAGCCGGCGACCTACCCAGCATGGCCAAGGTACTGAACAGCATGGGCGAAAGGGCCAGAACGGACCGCGACTACGCACGGGCGATCGATTTCTACGAGAAGAGCCTGGCGCTCGGCCACCAGGTGGGAGACAAGCAGGGGATCGCCACGACGCAGACCAATCTGGCCTACGCACTCTACCGCTGCGAGGAGTACGGCAGGGCAATGGCCATACTTCGCGAGGCTCTCGGCCTGTTCAGGGAGGTGGCTTCAGCCTACAGCTTCGGCTGGGCGCTCATCGCGTGCGCCGGCGTCATGCTGGCGGAAGGGCAACCTGCAAAGGGCGCCAGACTGATCGGTCTCGCCAACCGGTTGTCCGCACCGGGAGGGGCTCCATTCGATCCGGTCGACCAAACCGACCGAGAAGAGATAGAAGGGGCGATCAAGGCCGCACTGAGCGACGACGAATGGCAGCGTTCCCTGAGCGAGGGAAGCGCTATGAGCATGGATAAGGCGATAGAGGAGGTTTTTGGGTAGAGCGCGCCCGGGTTGTCCCTGGACAGCATCGCGCTCGCGCGGCAGCGGGACCTCATGTCCGATAGTGACGGCCGGCATGGTTCACTCATACGCCACGCCTGAAGGAGCCTGAGTCGTGCGTGAGATCTAGCCGGCACAATGAGGAAAGCTCTACGCAGCGGTAGAGCTTTCACGAGGAAGCGGCGGGCGCCGTTGTTGCCGGGTTCCCTAGCGCGTGCCGCACTCGGGGAAGAACGCGTTGCTCACGATTTTCGATGTCTGTCCCCGAGTCACGTTATTGTTCGGCCTGAATGTGCCGTCCGAATATCCCCCTACGATGCCGTGTAGCGCAAGCCTCTCTATGTAGACCCAGAAGGTAGAACCAACTGGGACGTCTGAGAAAGTCTGCCTGTCCAGGGGGATAGGGTCGTTGTGCTCGGCAGCTTCCGAAGTAACCTTCGCGAGCTGCCCTCTCGTCATGTTGTTGGCGGGCCGGTAGGTGCCGTCCGAGTAACCACCTATCACACCATGCAAGGCTGCCCGTTCGACGTACAGCCAGAACGGGTGGCCGGGGGGCACATCCGTGAAGGTCTGAGTAGTCGGGGGAATTGGATCGTCATAGCCGGCCGAGTTAGTCACGATCTTGGCAGCCTGTCCCCTGGTAACGTCGACATTTGGCCGGAAGGTGCCGTCAGAGTAGCCGATGACTATTCCCCGGCACGCCAGGCACCGAATATAGTCATAGAACGTGGAGCCGGGCGGCACATCGCTGAATTCCACTGTGCACGGCGCAACCGTCGCCGTTGCTGTTGGCGTTGCTGTAGCAGTGGCAACGCTCGTACTCACTGCTGTAGATGTCGCGGTGCCGGCCGGCTGAGTGGGTGTGCTCGTAGGGATGGCTGTCGGCGGAGCCGTGGAGGTGGCTGTGGGCACGGGGGTAGGAGTTACCGGGCCTGTTTCCTGCCAGCGCTCGGTCAACGGGATGGTTGCAACGCCGTTGGAGTAACTGCCCACGGCCCACACCTCTGTGCTGGAGAGTGCCGATAGGGCTCTCGGCACTACATTAGTACCGCCCGGCGGCTGGGCGCCGGGCACGAGGCTCCATTGAATCCCATCCCAGTGCGAGAAGGTGCCGCCTACCGCCCACACGTCATTGCCGGCGATGGCGGCAAGCCCGCTACCGCCGCCCGGGCTTGTCACGCTCGCCCAACTCGACCCAGTCCAATGAAGGAAGTGCGGCTGCGTGCCGCCAGTACCATCGTAGTAGATCCCGGTCGCCCATACGTCGTTCGCGCTTACGCCATCCACTGCGAACAACTCAGAACCGGCCGGCCCCGTGGGGGTGCTGGCAACGGTCCAATTGGAGCCATCCCAGTGCAGGGCGAGAGACTCGTAGTTGCCTGCAAGGTTACGCGAGTAGCCAACCGCCCACATATCATTAGGAGAGATAACAGTAATGGAGTTTAGATCGTTTGACCGCGTGCCCACGTTCGGGCTGGGCACGATCTCCCAGCTGGACCCGTCCCAATGCGCCGTCAGCGTACCGGTTGTAGGGCCCGGCGCGCCGACCACGCGATTGCCCACGGCCCAGATGTCGTTCGCCGACACCACTGCCACTGATTTGAATGACGTGCCGCCCATGATGTACGGACTTGGCACTATACTCCAGGCCGTTCCGTCCCAGTGCTCCACCAGCGTCTGAGGGCTGCCGCCGGACACCACGTAGTAGCCAACGGCCCATACGTCGTTCGGGGCCACGGCCGCCACGTCCAAGAGTGTGCTGTTTATTGTGCCGGCGTTGGGGCTTGGTATTACCGTCCACGCGGTACTATCCCAGTGCGCCGTGAGGGTGGTCAGGTTGCTCCTCTGGCCCACGGCCCAAACGTCATCGGACGATAGGGCCGCAACGCCGCGGAACCCGTTGGTGGTAGCGAGATCAGGGCCGGGTACGAACACCCATTCAGCAGCCGTGGGCTCGGCAGTAGCGTGCGTCTCCGTGCCCATCTTCACCAGCCACAGCGCCACCAACAGGCAGAGCACGGCTGCCGTCTTGAATTTGAAGTCAAGCCGATTTCTCATGTACGCGCTCCCAACGCCCGCGAGTGCGGGCCGATGCACCGGTAAGGGCTGCCTTTTCAAGTTATTCTCCCAGTGTATTGGGGCGCGATTGCAGCGTCGGTGGACATCGGGTGAAAACAGGTGAATACCGTAGGGGTGCGCAGGCACAGATAGGTCGTCGCGCACGCCGCCGCCCAACGGCTCGCGCGCCACTCTTGGAAGCCGGTGGCGAGGGGCAGCGCAACTTCCCTGCCCGCACTCTATCCCCGAAGGTTAGTGCAGTGAGTGGCGCGCGGCGTAATACTGCTCGTGGAACAGGCGAGCCAGGAGCAGCGTAACCGCCTGGCGAACACCCACCTTCAGTTCATCAGAGTTGAGAATGGCTGTGTGAAGGGGCTTACGCCCACGCAGAGTTTACGCCACTTCTGGTTCTAAACCAAGACACGCGCCTCGCCAAGATAGCTGACACGCGCAAGAAGAAAGACACTGCCGACATGGTGTCAACAGTGTCTTTGAAGCGGAAGCGACGGGATTCGAACCCGCGATCTCGGCCTTGACAGGGCCGCATGTTAGGCCACTACACCACGCCTCCGTATATTGCGCATGTATATTACCACATCGGCCGTAGGAGTGTCAAGCAAAATTGTGCGCCGGAGGGGCCTGCTCACGCGTGCTCTGGGCCGCGCCGAGGACAGGATAGGAAGTGTAACCTTCCGCGTATTTAATCCGTACCGGCAACATCCAACTACATAAGCGTCGCAGCATGCCCGGCCTTGTTTACTGTGTTGTGTAGGCAGCAGTAAGGAGGTTTGACGTGAGAAGGAGGGTCCTTCACGTAGCGGCTGTGTTGGTGGGATCAGTAGTGCTGCTCGCGAGCCTGTCGTACCTCTCAGCGCCCGGCGCCGCAGCGGCGGTGACGGCCGAGTCGGTCTCAAGCCAATCGTGGGCGGACGCGGCCGAAGCAGAACCAATGCGTCGCCGGCCGACGCACACCCGCACCCCAACGCCCACGCGCACGCCCACGAGCGTGCCGACCAACACGCCCGTTCCCTCGGCAACACCCACCCCTGGGTATGGGGCCGATTGGCGCATCAACTCTGTACCGGGGTCCGCCACCGCGCTCATCGGCGTGGACGTGCTGTCGGCCAACGACGTGTGGGCCGTGGGGTACGACCAGTCGAGCGGCATCCCGCGAACGTTCGCTATGCACTGGGACGGCACGGCGTGGACTGTGGCGCCCACGCCCAATGTCGGCACAGGCGCCAATTCGCTGCACAGCGTATCGGCGGTGTCCTCCAATGACGTGTGGGCCGTGGGATACTGGAGCGCGCGCACGCTCACCATGCACTGGGACGGCACGGCGTGGAGTATCGTGTCAAGCCCCAACCCCGGCCTGAACGAGAACTACCTGCTCGGCGTAGCCGCTGTGTCGGCCAACGACGTATGGGCCGTGGGGTACTACCGCAGCGGGCCGCCCTACGTCGCGCTGGTGATGCGCTGGAACGGCAGCGCGTGGAACGTGGTGCCCAGCCCCGTGCCCAACATGTTCGCGGCCCTGCTGACCTCGGTAGCGGTCGTGTCGGCTAACGATGTGTGGGCGGTGGGGTACACCTACGAGACGAGCGGGAGTCAGGCCCACACACTCACCATGCACTGGGACGGCTCGGCGTGGACTGTCGTGCCCAGCCCGCCGTTCAACCAGCTGTACAGCATATCGGCGGTGTCCTCCAACGACGTGTGGGCCGTGGGCAGCACAGGCGTGTACCCGATAGCGATACACTGGAACGGCACGTCGTGGACCACCGCGGCGATCCCGGAGCCGCCCACCGAAGAGGTGTATCTCAACGGGGTGTCGGCTGTATCGGCCAACAACGCGTGGGCCGTGGGGTACTTCTACTCGTTTGAAGAGGCCCGCCATGTGAGCTGGATCCTGCGCTGGGACGGCTCGGCGTGGAGCCGGGTGCCAAGCCCGAACGCGGACTCGGCCAACACGCTCCTGTACCGGGTCGGTGCCGCGTCGGCATCGAACGTATGGGCGATGGGCTACACCTTCGACGGCACCTACCGCGCCCACCTCCAGCGGTACCACGACCCCTGCGCCAAGTCAGACCCGTAAGGCCCGTGGACGGGTAGCGAGTATCATACGCGGGGCTTGCGGAAGCGGGCGAGCGCGGCCACTCCCAGGCCGCCCACCAGGCACGCAAGCCCCGTCCACCCCCAGAAGGGATCGCCGCGCATAAAGGTGCCCGGGAGGATGCTCAGGCCCTGGAGCATCCACACCAGCCCGGCCGCGGCGACCAGCAGGGCAAGCCAGAAAGTCACGTTCCTCACGGTGCGCTCTCCTTGCGCGCTGTGTACAGCCGTGGGCATTCCCAGGCGCCCGGGTTGTGGCCCAGGGGTACGATCCTGCCGAGCGGACAGACCTGGCAGCGGGCGCGGGGTCGGCAGATGGTGCGGGCGTGGCGCACGACCAGCGCGTGGTACTCGTTGAACAGGGCGGCGTCGTGCGGCAGGTTGTCCATGAACAGAGCGCGCACCGTGTGGTAGCTCGCGCCGAGCGGCAGCAAGCCCCAACGCGCCGCCAGCCTGCCCGAGTATGCGTCGCCCACGTATACGGGGCGGTCGAGGCCGTACAGCAGGATGGCGTCGGCGGTCTCCGGGCCTATGCCCTTGATGGTGAGCAATTCGTCGCGGAGGGTGGAGGTTGGCTCGGTGGAGTTGCGGTAGGTCTCCGGCCCGCCTTTGGAGAGCACGTAGGCCGCGAGGTCTTTCAGGCGCTGGGGCTTGGTCGAGTAGAAGCCGGTGGGCCGCAGCATGGCCGAAAGCGGCTCGACGGGCGCGTCGAGCACAAGCTCGGGGCGGGCCAGGGCGTCGGGACCCCACACCGCCATGAGGTTACCCAGCGATAGCTCGACGTTGGACCACTGAGTGTGCTGGGTGAGCACGCACCCGATCATGACCTCCCACACACCGCCGACGTGGTAAGGCCACCAGCGCTGGGGGCCGTAATGGGCGAGGAGGGTGTCGTAGGCGGCGGTGAGGATGTGCCGGGTATCGGGGGCGGTGCTCAAGCCTCGGTCACCCCGGCGAGCGCTGCTCCACTGGCCTCGAGCAAGCGGCGGGGGTCGATTGGGAAGAGGGCGTCGTGCGCGCCCGCGGCGGCGTACACGATGGGCCAGCGCACGAGCCGCTCATCCATAAGGGTGCGTATGGGCGTGGCGTGGCCCACGGGAGGCACGCCCCCTATGGCGTACCCGGTCCAGCGGCGCACGTCCTCGGCCGAGGCGCGGTCTACACTCGACGCGCCGACCAGGCGGGCGACGGCTTCGGTGTCCACGCGGCGGTCGCCCCCGCACAGCACGAGCAGCGGCTCGCCGTCGGCGGTGAACACGAGCGACTTGACGATGGCGCCCACGTCGCAGCCCACCGCCCGCGCTGCCTCGGGTGCGGTGCGCGTGCTCTCGGACAGGCGCAGCACCTCGACGTCGATCCCAAGCGCGTGCAGCGCAGCCTGCACCCTCTCCGGCCCGGCGGCCATACCCACCCTCCGTATGCGTGGCACTCCCGGCGCAGCGGCCGGGGCACGACTACTATACCCACGCCCCGGCACCGTGTCAAAACCGGCAGTGGTGATTGAACACAAAGGTGCAAAGGCCGCAAAGGTTAAGACGAAACCGCACAGACGCAGAGGGCGCAGAGATTACGCAGAGAAAGTGTTGGGAATTGGCACCTGTGTGGGCCTGGTCACCGTACCCAATAGTATCTCTCCGTTCCTTCGTTATCTCTGCGTCTCTGCGGTTCAACCATTCCGTCCTTTGCGTCTTTGCGTCTTTGTGTTCAATCTCACCCACGCCGGGGATGGGAACGCGACTTGCTTCGACTTCCGGTGGGCCGGGGATTGGCCCGGCGCACTTATGGAAGGAGGCTTTAGATGTCGGACCAGAGGATGAACGCGGGCGATCAGGGAACGCAGCCCGATAGCGGCAGTGCGCCCAACGACCAGGTGAACGCCAACGCGGCGGGCGGCAAGGGCCGGAGCGCGCCCGAGAGCGCGGGGTCGCAGCCCGCACGCACCGAGAGCAGCATCAACGACGAGGTGCAGGACAGCGAGGGCGGCGCGAGCGGCTACGACCCGAACGGGCGCGACAATATCGAGCAGATCAAGGGGTAGAGCGAGGGCGCGCTCAGCCTACGAGGCGGGCGAGCACGATGCCCAGGTAAGCGGCGGTGAGCGACAGGGCCACGCTCAGAAGCACGTTCCACAGCGCGGGAAGGAAATCGCCCACCTCCAGCAGGGCGATGGTGTCGTAGCTGAACGTGGAGAAAGTGGTGTACGCGCCGAGGAAGCCGGTGCCTATCAATAGGCGGTAGCCGGGGTCGGCCACCAGTCGGTTGGCGATCAGCACGAGCACGAACCCGAGCAGGAAGCTGCCCGTGACGTTCGCGATCAGCGTGCCGTGGGGGAACGCCGCGCCGAGGCGGCTCGCGAAGTAGTTGGTGAGCCAGTAACGGGCGTTGGCGCCCAGAACCGCGCCGCCTCCGATTAGCAGGAACTCACGCATCGCGGGAGCCCTCTCTGCGTTGGTGGCGGTGGAGGTAGCTGTGCCCTTCGAGGTCCTGCACGGTGATCAGCCCGCCGCTGGGGCGCACCAGCTCTTCCAGCCGGGGCAGGAGGGCGTCCACGCGCTCCTCGGTATCCACGATAACGACGACGAGGGGCAGGTTCTGGCGCAGGTCGGCGAAGCCCGCGGTGTGGATCGAGCGGCTGGAGGCGCTGTAGCCCGCCATCCCCTTGAGCACTGTGGCCCCCGCGCCGCCCATGGCGCGCACCGTCTCCAGTATCGTGAGGTACAGGGGGCGGCCGCCCGCGTGGTCGGTCTCCTGTATGTAGACCGTAAGCTGCTGCATCTGCACAAATCCTTCGCGGCTGTGATGGCCATGGGATGCGGCGTCCGGGGTATCTGCCTTGTCTGACATCGCTTTGCTCCGAGATGCGCTACTTACGAAAAAAGCCTCTACGAGCATCGCGGCGGATGTCAGTAGAAGCTATCAGTCGTCGGACGTTGGGCGGCGAATGCGCGCCTGGCGAGCCTCATCGCCTATCGGTTGGGGCCATTATACCGGGGGTGACGTGTGCCGTCAAACGGGTGGCTAGACGCGCGGGTGCCGGTGTCTATTGAGCTCAGTAACGAAGTACGAGGGAATTGTGGTGAACAGTACCCCGCCGGGGCGTATCTGCAAACCAGTCGTCGAGCCTCCGGCGAACAGATCCACCTCGAGCACCCGGTGTACCGTTGCAAGGTTTGCGTCACCAATTTGCTCACAGGGGTTGCAACAGAACATCTTTTCTGCTATACTATGTGCAACTGATCAGTTGCACATAGGTTGCGTTGACCATTTACACTCAGGAGGTAAATTCCCGTGGGGAACCTGGAACTCGAGCGCGGTACCTGGATAGCAGCGCCGCGCGAACGCGTCTGGCAGGCAATCACCGACCCGGAGCAGCTTCAGCAGTGGTTTCTGCCCCCCGCGCTTGGGGCGAGCATGACACGCGATGCCGGCGGCACCCTCTCGGTGGGGCTCGGTCCCATGAAAGCCAATGTAGCCGTGCTGGAAGCTATGGAGCCGCCGACGCAAGTTACCATGCTCGGCCTGCCGGACAGGTTGATCGCGATTACCTACACTCTTGAAGAAGAGAACGGCGGCACTCGCGTCAGGGTCGTTTTGCACGGGGGCGACTCGCTCTCCGGCGATGCTGCGCGGGAGCGGCTTGCTCCGAGCGGAGAGGCCTGGGAGATGGCGCTGGCGAACCTGAAAGCCTACGTCGAAGGCCAGGAGCTGCCGTACCCGTATGCGTCCCAGGCGGCCATATATGGCTACCGGAGGGAAACGAAAGAGAAGTTTTCCATCGAACGCAGCATCTGGATCGCGGCTCCTCGCGAGCGGGTGTGGCAGGCCATCACCGACCCGGATCAGATCGACAAGTGGTTCTCGCCCGGCACCAAATGGGGCGGGACCGGGCTGGAAGTCGGTGGGAGGATGTTCGTTCTGGACCCCGAGACCGGGGCCGAAATGTACACGCAGGTGATCGAGGCGGTCGAGCCGCCCCATCGCCTGGTCACAAGCTCGGTGCCCGAGCCGCCCGAAACGGTCCACGTCACCACCTGGCGGCTCGAAGAAGAGAACGGCGGCACGCGCCTGGTGCTTACTCACTCCGGTTACGAGCTGGAGCCGGTCGAAACACGGGCGATCAACATGGAGCAGAACGCCTTTGGATTCGGTATGATGCTGGAGAACCTGGCAGCATCCATCGAGGGCAAGGAGCTCCCGTTCCCTCAAGGTTTCTAGTCTACGGCTCGGCACTGTGCGCCACCGGAACCGAGCGTGGCGCACAGTGCCGGCATCGCACATGGACATCGATGCAAGCACCTGTCTTTTCCGCGT
>DASTEB010000256.1:0-6413 GCA_035710025.1 Chloroflexia bacterium | reverse complement strand
CAACGCATACACCGCGTGGAAGATGCGGCCGCGCAGCATCGGCGGCTCGAGATACCGCACGCGCTCGAGGGTGTCTCCCTGGAGCTTGATCCCCAGCAGCGTAGCGACGAGCGGCGCCATTGCCTCGCCCTGGCCGGGCATAGCTTCTTCGACGCCCGCCAGCACGTTCGCGTATTGTTCCGCATCACCTTCGCCGGAATCGAGTTCGAACATCGAGCCGAACAACTGGGCGAAGGGAGCATACGGGGTCGTGGTCTCATAGGACAGCGAACGTCCCTCGTACCACGCGAGCGATGCGGCCTCGGGGGTGCGCTTCAGCTCGGCCACCAGGCGCGACTTGCCCAGCCCTGCCTCACCCACCACCAACACTACTCGCCCAAGCCCGGCGGCCACGTCTTCCAGCGCCGAGCGCAGCGCCGCCATCTCGCGTTCCCTGCCCACGAGGGGCGAGGACAGTCCCTCGATGCCACGCTCACGCACGGCCCCCTCGCGCACGCCGAGCACCTCGTATGCCGCCACAGGGTCGGCCTTGCCCCGCACCTCGATCTCGCCCAGCGGTTTGAAGTGGAACAGGTTGGCCACCGACTTGTACTTGTTGCCCGAGATGCTCACGGTGTCGGGGTCGGCGCTTTGCTCCATACGCGATGCGAGGTTCACCGCGTCGCCCATGGCGGTGTACTCCACTCGCAGGTCGGACCCTACCTCGCCCACGACCACCAGGCCGGTATTGATGCCCACCCGTACGCTCAGGTCGAAGCCGTACCGGCGCTTGATCTGCTCGCGGTACTCCTTCATGCCCTCGACGATACCCAGGCCCGCGAGCACCGCGCGTTGCGGGTCGTCCTCGTGGGCGATGGGCGCGCCGAAGAAGGCCAGGATGGCGTCGCCCATCAGCCGGGCCAGCGTGCCCTCGTACCTGTAAACCGGCTCGATCAGCTTCTCGAACGCACCGTTCATGACGGCGGCCCACTCCTCGGGGTCGAGCATCTCGGCGAGTGCGGTGGAGCCTTTTACGTCGCAGAACAGTACCGTCACGATGCGCCGCTCGCCCGCCATGCTGCGGTTGGCCCTCGCCGCCTCGAGCTTGCCGAGCAATTCCTTCGGCACGTACTGCTGCATGCGGCCCATCGTTTCGCCCTCGTCGGGGTCGAGGGTGGGTGCGGGTGCGGGTGCAGGCACAGCCGCGAGCACAGTCGCTCCCACAGGCCGGCCGCAATTGGAGCAGAACTTGGCGTTGGGGTCGAGTTTGAAGTTGCATTGATGGCACTTGGCCGCAAGCGAAGTGCCGCAGTTGGAGCAGAACTTCGCGTCTTCGCGGTTTTGCGTCCCGCAATCAGGGCATTTCATGGTCAGGCCCTCCCAGGCGAGTTAACCGCAGTGTGCCGGAGCGCGTAAGAACGATGCGGCGCGTACCTTCATCAGCTCGCGGGCGTGCTTGGGCTTACACACGCTGCCCTCGGCCCGCTAAATGCAGCCCGGCATCAGGCGCTCGCTCGCGAGGCGGCGTCCTCGACTGCTCGCGCTTCGGCGATCGCCCGCTCCATCGTCAGGGCGCGGCCCTCGGCAACGGCCCGCTCCCACACTGCCGGGTCAAGTTTCGAGCGGGCAAGCGCGGTGTAGCGGTCGCGCTCGGCCTTCTCGGCGGGCCACCACGACGAGCCGTCCGCCACGCGCACTCCGTCGGCGAACTCGAGCAGCCGGGCTGCCCTCTCGGCGTCGCCGTCTACGGCCGCCACCGCCGCCAGCCCGGCGACACACTCGGCGATGCCGCCGTTGTTCTTCAGACCAATTTGCAGGTCCAGCGCCTCGACGAAGAGCGAGCGTGCCTTGTCGCGCTCACCCTGGGCGAGGGCAACATACCCCAGGTTGTGCAGCGAGGCCGGTATGTCGGGCTGTACGTTCAGCTCGCGGTACAGCGACAGGCTCTCCTCGTACAGCTCCCTGGCGCTAGGGTAGTCGCCGCGCAAGCGTATAACGTCGCCCAGGCTGTTCAGCGTCTGCGACAGCCCCCACGAGTCGCCGAGCCGCCTGAACAGCGCCGCTCCTTCCTCGAGGGCGGCCGCGGCCTCGTCGAGGTTGCCGTGGTACGTTTCGATAATGCCGATATCGAGCAGCGCGAGCGCCAGGCCCCACTCGTCCTTCAGCTCCCGCAATATCTCAATGCTGCGTTCGAGCAGCGGCCGGTTCAACTCACCGTCTTCGCGGTAGATACCCTCGGCGCCGACCATCATCAGCGCGTATGCGTGCACGATGCGCGCCTCGGGCCTGTCGACCTGAGCGGCTATCTCGGCCGACTCGCGCCCGTACTCGCCCATCATCCCGAATCTGCCCAACCGGCTGCCTACTATGGCGGCCACCATCAGCGCGGCGCCCCTCTCGAAAGTAGGCTCCTTGCCTTCGGGCAGTGCAAAGGCGCGCTCTATCAGGTTGACGGCCTCGCTGAAGTACCCGCGGTAGTACCAGAACTGCCAGATGCACCATACCAGGCCCAGCGCTCTCCGCGCTTCGCCCCGGTCGAGCAGCCACCTGAGCACGCTCTGTATGTTCTCGTGCTCCATTTCGAGCACGTCGAGCCACTCTTTCTGCGTGCGCTGCCGCAGGTGCGGGCCGGCCTCTTTGCTCAGGTCTATGACGTAGTCGGCCAGCCTGCTCCGCATCTCCTCGGCCTCGGCCGGGTCGCCCTCCAGCGTCTCAATGGCGAACTCGCGCACCGTCTCCAGCATGCTGACGCGCGGCTCGCCCCGCGAGCCTACCTCCTGGCGCAGCAGGCTTTTGTCTACCAGAGAGGCCGCGCCGTCGAGCACGTCGATCTCCAGGTCGCCCGCCGCGTTACACACCGCCTCGGCGGCCTCCAGGCTGCAGCCCCCGGAGAAGACCGACAGCCGCCGGAAGAGCATCTGCTCGCTCGGGGTGAGCAGGTCGTAGCTCCACTTGATGGTGTCGCGCAGCGTTTGCTGGCGGGCCGGGAGGTCGCGCGCACCGCCCGTGAGCAGGCGCAGGCGGCTCGCAAGCCTCTCAAGCAGCGCGGACGGGGGCAGGAGCCGTATGCGGGCCGCGGCCAACTCTATCGCCAACGGAAGACCGTCGAGGCGGTAGCAGATCTCGGCCACGGCGGGCGCGTTGTCGTTGCTGATGGCGAAGTTGGGCATCACCAGGCGCGCCCGCTGGATGAAGAGGGCGACCGCGTCGTACTGCGACAGCACCTCCAGCGAGGGCAGCCGCCTCGGGTTGGGCAGCGACAGGGGAGGCACATGGTACTCCTGCTCGCCCTGCAGGTGGAGCGGCTCGCGGCTGGTGACCAGCACCTTCAGCCCGCGCGAGGCCGACAGCAGCCCGGACACCGCCGGACCTGCCGCCGTTATCTGCTCGAAGTTGTCGAGCACCAGCAAAAGCTCCTTGCCCGCGAGGAAGCGCGCCAGCGTCTCGCCCATCGAGCTGCCGACCGCCTCAAGCAGCCCGAGCGCCTGCGAAATGGCCTGTTCGAGCTGGTCGGCGCTCGTCACGGAGGCGAGCGATACGAAGTACACCCCGTCGGCGAACCTGTCTACCAGTTCGGCGGCGGCCTGCACCGCGAGGCGCGTCTTGCCGATGCCGCCCGGGCCTACCAGAGTAAGCAGGCCCATCTCGGGGCGCAGGATCAGGTCCTGTACTTCGTCCAGCTCGCGCTCGCGGCCCACCAGCAGGCTGCGCTGCAAGGGCAGGTTGTTGGGGCGGTTGTCCAGCGTCTGCAGCGGGGGGAAATCGGACAGGAGGCCGGGCACGACGACCTGGTAGACGTGCTCGGGACGCTGCAGGTCCTTGAGGCGGTGGTCGCCCAGGTCGCGCAGGCTCACGCCGTCGGGTAGCAAGTCGCGCACGAGGTCGAAGCTGGCCTGCGAGAGGAGCACCTGCCCGCCGTGCGCGGCCGACATGATGCGGGCTGCCCGGTTGAGGTGTGCGCCGACGTAGTCGTTGCCCCTCACCTCGCCCAGCCCGGTGTGCAGGGCCATGCGCACCTTGATGGGCGCGATCTCGGCGCTCCACTGCTCGGCCTGCAAGAGCCGCTGGGCGGCGATGGCGGCGGAAAGGGCCTGGGGAGCGGTGACGAAGGCCGCGCGGAAGGCGTCGCCCTCGGTGCGGAAGACGACGCCGCCGTGCTCGCGGATGGCCTGGTGCATGAGGGCGTCGTGGCGCTCGACGGCAGCCTTCATCTCGGCGGGGTTCGATTCCCAGCGCCGGGTGCTACCCTCAATATCGGTGTAGAGGAACGTTACGGTGCCCGTAGGAAGGCTGAACATTGACCCGCCTCCCGGCAGGAGCCGGCGAACAAGCCGCCACAGGATGGGGGATATCGCCGCCGGTACAGCGGCGACAGGGGAACGACGGGGGCGCTACCTGATACAAGACCGTCCCGCCGAGCGCGGGACAGAGTGAGCATACCACCACGCGTAAAGGGTGTCAACGTTCCTGAAACACACCGCCCCAAAGGCGTAATGTTTGTAATCGAAACGCAGGGTCCCTATTGAAACGCAAAGGCGCAAAGGCGCGAAGGCGCGAAGGCGCAAAGAACGGAATGGTTGAAACGCAGAGGCCGCAGAGAGCGCGGAGAACACGCAGAGAATTATGGGGTTTGCAATGGTGCTCAGGTAGGCATAGAGCAAACCCCGAAAGTCTCTGCGTCTTCGCGTCTTTGCGTTTCAGATCCCCCGAGTTTCAGGCTACCTTTTGCGATTTCACGAGCACGAGGAGCATTATTACAGGGGTTTTGGCAGAGACGCCGTGGGGCATTCGGGCGGGCATGTAGAGCCAGGCGCCGGGGCCGACCTCCTTCTTGTCGGTGCCGATGGTCAGGGTGGCCTCGCCTCGCACTATCTGCACGATGGCGGGGGTGGCTGCTGTGTGCTCGGTTAATTCCTGCCCGGCGTCGAAGCCGAAGACGGTTACGTTGACGTGCTCGTTCTTGAGGAGGATGCGGCTCAGGATGCCGTCCTTCGGGATTTGCAGCTCCTCTACCAGATCGCTGTAATAGGTGTAGTCCGTGTCCATGCTGTGCTTGTCCCTTTCGTCGTTGCGCTATTGCGCTGAGGGCAGGCCGGGCGATGCCTGCTGTGCGGCGGCTTCCCGTCGCCGGGCGGGCTTTTGCCCGTAGCTCGGCCGGCCAAGCGCCCGCCACAGCGCGACCGCGTAGAGGCTGAGACCTGCCACCTCGATCAGTCCGCTCAGGCCCATCGCGGCGAAGAAGCCGCCTCCGTACCGGTGGGCCATCGCCTCGGATACCACGCGCATGGCGTTGCCCAGGTTCATCAGCAGGAATAGAGCCGCGGCCACTCCTGTCTGCCTGTTCATCGCGCCGATGAACGCGGGCACCAGCCTCATGCTCATCCCCAGGATCATCATCGAGATGAAGCCGACCGTGAGGGCGTGGTGGTAGCTCGCGACGAACGCGTGCGGGGCAGGACTGCCGACGAGGGCGCCCAGGCTGTAGGCGAAGTTGAGCGCCGAAGCAACCAGCAGCCAGAAGTAGGCTGTCCGCACGAACCGCTCGGGCCAGGGGTTGCGCCGGGCAAGCGCGGTGGTGCGCAGGGCCGACAGGCTGAACACCCCGCTGAGGCCCACGAAGCCGAGCAGCGCGGCAACTTCCAGCCCGGCGCCCACGGCCGCAAGCGCGCCGCCCCCGATGCCGCCTTCCGACGCGATCTGGGCGAGCACGGCGATCGTGTAGGCCGCGAAGACGGCCCGCATGGCCCCGGCCGGGGGCGGGCGCAGGCCCAGCATGTGAGGCACGGTACGCAGGGTGAAGCCGAGTATGGTGGTCACGATGGCCCCGCTCAGCACGGCGCGCAGGTAAGGGGCGTTCAGCGCTGTGGGGATGGCGTCGAGGCTGTTCGCCGCCATGTAGACCATCAGCGCGAGGGTGGAGGCGTGGCCCAGCCAGAGCCAGGCGAAGCCCGCGCCGATGTACAGCCTGTCGGCCGTGGTGCCGAAGCGGTCGGCGCCGCGGCGCATGGTATCGTACATGGCCCAGGCGAACAGCGTCATGCCCGCAAGGCCAAGCGTGGCCGACAGCACGAGCAGCCACCCGGCGGCGGGGTACTGCGCGGCGAACGGCTGGGCAGCGAAGCGCAGCACAAGCCCGCCCGCCACGAGAGCGAACGAGGGGAGCACCAGTTGCGGGCGGTTGAGCGGGCGAAGGTAGAACCGGGGTACGAGGTGGTAGGCGATGCCCATGATGAACAGGCCCACCCAGCCGAACATCTGCGCGTAGCCGTGCGCCTGTATGAGGGGCACCCACACCGCGCTGAGGTCGGCTCCGAAGCCCATGACCGCCAGGTTGGCGGCCCCGAGCGTACAACCCACCGTGAGCACCGTGACCAGCGCGCCGCGCACGAACGGCTTGTAGGTGTGGTTCTGGCGCGTCTCGCCTCCCCACCCGC
>DASTEB010000255.1:0-6150 GCA_035710025.1 Chloroflexia bacterium | reverse complement strand
GGGGAGGTTCAGCGCTCGTGGTACTGGGGGCCTCAGCCGGGAGAGATGAAGTCCGAACCGTACTCGGGTAGTCCGTCGGGCACGAGGCTGGTGCAGTACTTCGACAAGGCGCGGATGGAAGTCAACGACCCTCAAGGTGACAGGGCGAGCGAATGGTTCGTGACGACCGGCCTGCTCGTGGCCGAGATGGTGTCGGGCAAGCAGCAGACGGGCGACCGCCAGCACAAGCCTCACCGCGCCGCCGAGATCGCCGTAGGCGGCGATGGGCTGTCGGCCGATCCCGACGCGCCTACATACACCTCCTTCCGGCCGGTGGCGTCGCTCACGGGGCCGGGGGCGAACCGGGCGACCGAGCGCGTGGGCCAGGCCGTTACTGCTACCATTGACCGCGCCGGGAACGTGGGCGACGAGCCTGCGCTGGGTAACTACCCGGGCGCCAGGATCGCGGTTTACGATGACGTGCTCGGGCACAACATCCCGGCCGCGTTCTGGGAGTTTCTCAACTTGCGCGGGAAGGTGCGCGAAGACGGCAAGACCGTCGGCGACCGCCCGCTGGCGAACTGGATCTTCGTGATGGGCTACCCCATCACCGAGGCGTATTGGGCGCGAGTGCTGATCGGCGGGGTGTACCACGAGGTGATGTTCCAGATGTTCGAGCGGCGTACGCTGGCCTATATTCCGTCGTTCGCGCCCGGTTGGCAGGTGCAGATGGGCAACGTCGGCGCGCATTATTACCGCTGGCTGTACGGCGGGCCGTTACCGCAGCCGCGCGTAGCCTTGCCGAGCGCGAACGGCCTTCCTCCCAACGTGAATGCCACGATCGAGCCGCAGGCGGCGACGCCGGGCACGAACCTGAGCGTGTCCGTCACCGGATTCGCGGCAGGCGAGGAGATAGTGTCGTGGTTTACCGGCCCGGACGCCAGCGCGTTCGATGCGCGGATCTCGATTGTGGCGGGGCCTGACGGGGGCGTGAACGACATCTCCGTGCCGACAGGCAGCCTGGGTCCGGGACAATGGGCCATCACGTTCCACGGCAAGGTAACTCGCAACGAGGCCATCGCGTACTTCAAACTGGCAGCGCCGGCCACGGCGACTCCCGTGCCGGTGTCTGGCACGCCGCCTGTCGGGCCGCCGCCCGGCACGGCGACCAGAACTTCTCAACCTCCGGCGGGCACACCCACTCCTAGCGAGACAGTGCCGGTGGTGCCGACCGAGCCCGCGGGCGGATTCGTGTTGCGCGTGCGGCCCGGCTATGGCCCGCCCGACGGCACGTTCACATTCGAAGCGTCGGGCCTGAACGGCGGCGAGCAGGTGCAGGTGCGCTTCACCGATCCGAATCGGGCGGTCCTTTACCCTGCCGGGACTAGCGAGGGGCGCTACCAGGCGACGCCGGAAGGCACACTGTCGTTCTCGCTTGTGCCGACGGCAGCTTTCCCCTCGGCGCCACCCGGCCTGTGGCTGTTCGAGCTTCGCGGGCTTGAGTCGGGGCTGGAGGGCGTGACCGGTTTCACGCTGCGGTAGCGGCGGCTACTCGATGCCTGGCTCGCGCCGAAGCTCCTCCAGCCAGCGCTGCTCCTGAGGTGTGAGGTCGGCGCTCTCCAACAGATCGGGCCGGCGCAGGAGCGTTCGCCGAAGCGACTCGCGCCGCCTCCACTCCTCCACTTTGCCGTGGTGTCCGCTCACGAGCACCGGCGGCACGGACCAGCCCCGAAAGTCGGGCGGGCGCGTGTACTGAGGGTACTCAAGCAGGCCGCGCGCATGGGACTCGTCGTGCGCCGAGCCTTCGGCCAGCACGCCCGGCACGAGCCTCGCGACGGCGTCGGCCACCACCATCGCGGGCAACTCCCCACCCGTGAGAACGTAGTCCCCTATGCTGATTTCATCGGTGACCAGGTGCTCACGGATGCGCTCGTCGAAACCCTCATAGTGCCCGCAAATCATGATGAGTCGCGGATGCTGCGCCAGTTCCTCGGCGACTACGTGGTTGAACACGCGTCCCTGCGGGCTCATGAGAATGATCGGGACGCCGGGCGGCTGGGGTATAGGCTGTGTCTCGGCGGGCGGGCCTCCAGGCGGCGAGTAGGTGCTGATACCGGGCGGCGCATCCACTAGCGCGTAAACGTACTCCACCGCGCGAAACACCGGGTCGGGCTTCATAACCATGCCGGAGCCGCCGCCGTAGGGATAGTCGTCGGTGGTACGGTGGCGGTCGGTGGCGTAATCGCGGATGTCGTGCAGGCGCACGCGCACGTGCCCGGCCTCAGCAGCGCGTTTGAAGATGCTCGTGCCCAGCACCCCTGAGAACATCTCGGGGAACAGGGAAAGGATATCGAAGAGCAACGCGGTCAGTCGTCCTCGTCGAACAGCGGATCAAGTTCGTCGGTAAACGGAGCAGGCACCTGGGCCGAGCGGCCGGAAGGCCGCGACGGGCGCGGGCGACTTGCATCACCGGGGTCCGTGTCTAGCAGCACAGTCTCGTAGTGCTCGACCTCGACCTCCACCAGCGCCATGCCGTCCACGGTCGGCGCCGCCGATTGGTCGAGCGAGGCCAGGGATGCCGCGCCCTCCTGCATGGCGCGCTCGCTCACCTGCTTGACGCGCAGCTCGGCCTCGTCCAGCATGGTCGAACAGCGGTCGGCCAGCCTCATGCCCTCCTCGAACGAAGAGAGCGCTTCTTGCAGGGTGAGGTTGCCTTCGCTCAGGCGGCGAACCACCTCCTGCAACTGCCTGAAGCTATCCTCGAACGACTCGCCGCCGGCGCCGTGCGCGGTCTTACTGCTGCTTCCGTTGGTGCTCATGTCTACTGCTCCGCTCTAAAATGCTTCGTCGTCATCGTCTGATTCAAGTGCGTTCCGCGTCACGGGTGAACGGCCCGCGGCGACTGTCGCGCCGAACGCGCCGTCGCCCACGCGAATTTGAAGACGGTGCCCGGCCCGCGCGTCGGCCACGCTCGCGACCACCGCGCCCGTGTCAAGGTCGCGCACGATCGCGTAGCCTCGCTTGAGGATTTGCAGGGGGGAAAGCGCGTCGAGGCGGTCGCGGGCGCCGCGCACACGCTCGCGGTGAAGCACGATGGTGTGTTCGATGCTGCGGCGCATCGTGTCGGCCATGGCGGCGACTCGCTGGCGGTCGTTCGCCACCTGCCACACTGGAGAGAGCCGCACCAGCTGCTGCCGTTCGCTCTCGATTTCGTCCCAAGCAATCGCGAGCCGCCCACGCATATCTGCCAACAGCAGCCGCCTGTAGCCGTCTACCGCGTCTCGAAGGTCGGCAACGTCGGGCGCTATCACTTCGGCTGCCGCGGAAGGCGTGGGGGCACGCACGTCGGCAACGTAATCGGCGATGGTGAAGTCGGTCTCGTGCCCCACACCGGTGACGACGGGGACACGCGAGGCGAAAACGGCCCACGCGACAATCTGCTCGTTGAATGCCCAAAGCTCCTCGATGGAGCCGCCTCCTCGTGAGACTATGATCACGTCGACCGCCTCGTGCTCGGGCAGTGCGTTCAGCGCGGCGATGGCCGTCGCGACCTGGCGAGCCGAGCCTTCCCCCTGCACCTGCGACGGCGCGAGAATTACCTCCGCCAGCGGGTAACGCCTCGCAAGCACCGTGAGGATGTCCTGCAGCGCCGCTGCCTGGGGCGACGTGACAATGCCGATCCGTCGCGGGAGCGGCGGAAGCGAGCGCTTGCGCTCCTGCGCGAACAGCCCCTGGGCCTCTAGCACGGCTTTGAGCTGCTCGTAGGCGAGGTAGAGCGCTCCCTGCCCCTCTTCCTGCAGCATGTCGACGTAAAGCTGCAGGTTGCCGGTCGATTCGTAGAGGGAGACGCGCCCGTGCGCGATCACTGCCGCGCCGTTGGTAGGGAGCACGCTCTGCCAAATTGCTTGCTGGCGGAACAGCACGCACTTGATCTGGGCGTCCTTGTCCTTCAGCGTGAAAAAGTAGTGGCCCGTGCCGGTCTGCGACACGTTGGACACCTCGCCTGACACCCAGCAGTCGTACAGGGACGCAGTGTTGTCGAGCAGCTCGCGTATGTGGTTTGCAAGCTGCCCTACGCGCAGGACATTGAGGGGGTTCATGGCCATGGCTGATATTGCTAATCGGCGTGGGGCTAGCGTTCGGGGCTGACCGCACGACCGGCGCGCTGTCTGCGGTCGAGCAGCCTGCCGAGCAGCGTGCCCCTGAGCCGCAGCCGGAAAAGGAACAGCAGGTTCTCAACGCCGTCCTTCCAGGCGAACAGCTTGGTCTCGCCGATGCGCTCGTGGTAGTCAATGTGGTACTCGCCGAATCGCAGGCGCTTGTTGTCGATTACGAGCAGCTTGATCTCCTCGGAGAACGGCATGCCCCCGCTCCGAGGAGCGATGCGCTGCAATACTTGGCGGCGGAACACCCACATTCCCGATTGTGAGTCCGCTATCCAGCGCAGCCACAGGATGCGGGTGGTCCAGGTCAGGATCTTGTTGCCAAGGACGTTGCGAAAGCGCATCGCGTTGGGGTTGCGCAATGGGAAACGGCTTGCCGACACGAAGTCGAGGTTGTTGTCCAGCAAGTGGTCGATTATCGGGCCGATGGAGTGGGTGGGGTAGGTGCCGTCGCCGTCGGCGGTGGCGACGATGTCGCCGGTAGCGCGGGGGAGGCCTGCCTTGTATGCGTTGCCGTAGCCTTTCTTGGTTTCGAACACGACCTCGGCTCCAAGCTCGAGCGCGATGCGGCCGGTTTCGTCCGTGGAGTTGTTGTCGATGACCACAACCTGATCGACGTAGTCGGGCATTCCCTTCAGAACGGCGGCGATGCCTTGCTCCTCATTGAAGCAGGGGATGACGACCGAGACCGATAGCCCTTTGTACATGCGCTGGCTTGCGCTCCTCGAAATGTATCTAGCGTGGCGGCATCGGAGCGGGGGGCGGTTGGCCCTGCCCCTGGCTCTGACCCTGCGCGGGCGGCTGCGCCGGCAGGGGCCGGATTCCTGCCTGGCCCTGCGCCGGCTGCGTCTGCGGCTGGCCGGCCGATTCGCCCGCATCCCTGCGCATGGTCATACCGCGCCGCTCGTACGACTCCTCGATGATCCGCTCGAGGTCATCGTTGGTGAAGATGTACGATTCGGAGAGCGTCTGGTAGCCGCTCCGGTTGGCGGTGAAACTGGTGCCGCGAAGCAGGATGCCCTCCCTCAGCTCGATAATGCACACCTCTCGCAAGTTGTTCTGGTCAATGAAATAGCCAAGCGCGCGCATGACGTCTTCGTACTCGAACCGGTAGGTTCCGGTCTGGTCCATCATGGCAGTTTCCTCCAAAGCGGCAAACCGCGGGTGCTGAAGTCAACGCATGCCCCGTGTGGCGGTGGAATTATAGCACACGGCCAACTGCGCTGTAAAACTGTGCTATCATTGCCGCGTATGTACGCCTTTGCCCGTGCCTCCCGCATCGTGGTGGTTCTGTTGTTCTGCGCCGCGTCCTTGACGCCGCCGCTCCCGGTTCGTGCCGCCGCGGCGCAGGTCCCCGGTGGTTGGCCGGCTCGCTGGCAGACCGATCCGACATTTGAAGAGGTGTGGGCGCGAACCGACGCGCCCGTGGCCGGCGGGTCGGTTGGGCGGTCGTGGCTGTGGGGGCCCGAACCGTTCGCCGTGGCCAACGAACAGTTTGCCGAGTCGCCCACGGGGCTGAGGCTCGTTGAGTACCTCGATAAGGGGCGCATGGAGCTGAACGACCCGGCGTCTGATCGAGAGTCTCCCTGGTACGTGACGAGCGGCTTGCTTGTACGTGAGATGGTGCTGGGGCAGATTCAGGTCGGGGCCGCGCAGTTCTTGCCCCGAGCGCCGGCTACTTTGCCGATCGCCGGCGACGCGGAGTCCGAGGGCACACCCACATTCGCTTCCATTGCGCGACATCTCGGCCAAGTGGGCGATAGGCGTGGGCACGTCAATGGTCAGTTCATAGCGGCCGACGGGACGGTGTCGCGCGTCGAGCCGGCTGGCGACCCCGCATTGTTCGTAGCTCGTGAATATGACGAGGTCTCGGGGCACAACATCCCGGCAGTGTTCGCGGAGTGGACACGAAGAAGCGGGCCGGTGTATGAGAAGGGGCTGACAGCGGATGGGCCGCTGATGGACTCGCTGTTCGTGCTGGGTAGGCCGGTAACCGAGGCGTACTGGG
>DASTEB010000254.1:0-6606 GCA_035710025.1 Chloroflexia bacterium | reverse complement strand
AAGCCCGTCGGCCCGCAGCCGCTCGGCCACCTCGTCCAGGTACTGCTGCATCTTCCTGGCCTCGTCCTCCCAGATGGTGGGCAGGGCGGGCGGCGTGACAAGCTCGCCGAGCACCGGGCCTTCGGGCACGGCCGTTACGAGCGTTACGCGGGCGCCGGTCACGGCCGCGATCTCCTCCGCCTGCTTGAGGGCCTGCTCGGCGAAGGTCGAGCCATCCAACGGCACGAGCAGCGACTTATACTCGGGCGGGGTGAACTCGGCGTGCAGCATCTCGTCCTCGCGAGAGCGCACCAGCAGCAGCGGCACGGGGAGGGCGTGGAGCACCTTCTCGGCCACGCTGCCCAGCAGCCAGCGGCTCAGGCCGCCGCGCCCGTGTGTAGACATGACCACCATCGCCACGTCGGGGTGGCGCTCGGCGAAGTTCACGATGGCCGAGGCGGGGTCGTCTTCCAGCAGCTTGGCCGTGACCTCGAGGCCCATGTTGCGCAGGCGCTCGCTCTCGACGGCGAGGTAGTCGCCCTCGGCGTTGACCTCTTCCTCCCAGCCCTCCCACGCGTTGGGGGGTGTGGCGATTGTCCACGCGCTGCTGTTGACCACCACCGGGGGCGGCACGACACGCAGAAGGACGATGCCGTAGCCTGTTGCGCGCGACATGGCGGCGGCGTGAGGGAGTGCCATTTCGGCAGTCCTGGAGCCGTCGAGTGGGACGACGATGCGCTTTGTCATACGGGGTTCCTCCTGGCAGGGGCCTGTGCA
The DNA here is from genome assembly GCA_035710025.1 of Chloroflexia bacterium. Taxonomy (GTDB): domain Bacteria; phylum Chloroflexota; class Chloroflexia; order QHBQ01; family JADMIH01; genus JADMIH01. Next base: position 5,850 of record DASTEB010000254.1, on the reverse strand, counting down.
AGCCGGTTACGGTGGGTCTCCGGCCCTCCGCCCCCGGCCCCCACTCCCCGCGACCTGGGAGTGGGGGCCATACTACAGAAGGAGAGATACAGGACGATTAGGTCGCGCGTCCTCGGCGGCCGGGGCGGGCTTACGTCCGCGTCGTGTCGATCTCCTCGACCGCGTGCCCCAGCGCGTCCTTCAAATCTTCGGTCCGGCTCAGCAGCTCGGCCCTGAGCTCCTCCCAGTGGTCGTCTCCCGCTCCGCGAAGCTGTTCGAGCCGTTCTCGCACCTCTTGCTCCTTGGCACGCAGCGACTTCAGCAGGCAGTAATAGCGGTCCTCGACCTGGGCCATGATGATATCGGCTCGCGCATCGAGGTGGTCGATCTCGTCGTCCCACACCTTGAGCTGCGAGGCGACGGTCTCTTCGTAAAGCTCTTTCAACTTCGTGTCTGCTAGCTTCGTGTCTGTCACCCCGGCCTCCTTCTGCAAGTGCGAACCACGCGGGCCACCGATTTCGTGCCGGGCGCCGTCTGACAGACAGGGCGGCCGCCCGACTTGTATCCTCCCAACATCTACTCATAATGTAGAGCAGGCAAGTGTAACCTCGGGTGCATACACGTAAAAAAACCGTGACAATGTAGGGGAATGTGCGAAGTGTAACAATGTTTTCGACCCGTGCGATGCGGCCCGGGTTACCTATTGACGGCGCGGCGGAGAGGGTGGCATAATCTGACCTAAGCGCGGCACTCCACCTATCCGTTGCGACACTTCTCTGGCATCCAGAGCCTGTCTTCTTACAAGCTCCACCCCGTTGTTTCCCGAATACGGCCTACGAAGTAAGCTATTCAATTGGTAAGTGAGTACAGCTATGCGTGGAGTTGGAAAGTCTAACACTGTCACCAGCGTCGCCGCCACAGGCAGCACGCTAACCTCCAGCGATCTGGCAGACCGCTCACTCGCGCAGGTTGCTCGGCCCTACTCCCCAAGCTGGGCCGACCGCCTCACCGGCTGGATAGATAGGCTGCCCGGCCCTGCCTGGCTGTACTACGTCGGCGTATCTGTGGCGCTCATTCTCATCAGGGCCGCCGCCGCGTGGAGCGACGGCAGTTACGCCTTCGGCGATTTCTTCCCTCGTCACGTGCTAGATGCAGCCAGCGTTCTCTATCCTCTTTTCGTTCTCCACTACCTCGACAACCTGGCCGGCACGGCTCTTTCCGACTTCCGACCCGTGCTGACGTCGGATGATGCTGGATACGAGAACTTGCGATACCAACTCACAACTATGCCGGCGCGTCCAGTGCTCGTATGGAGCGTTATTGGGCTTGCATTCGGTTTGGCTCAACCGCTCATGTTAACTGAGGGCCAAATTCAAGAGCTCAAGCTATACACTTCGCCCGCCGCGACTGGCTTTGATATTGGCACGTCGGGGCTAGCCTGGCTGTTTAACGCCATCTTTGCCTACCACACTATTCGACAATTGCGCCTGGTGTCGCGCATCTACACGAAGCACACCAATGTCAATATCTTCGAAACCGGTCCGCTCTATACCCTGTCAAGGGTTACTGCGCTTACTGCAATAGCAATACTTCTAATCGCTTACTTATACTCTGCTGTTTCAGGCGGTTGGAAGATCGAAACTGCCGGCGACGCCATGGTAGCTGGTTCCTTCAACCTAGGCGGGCTCGCGACATTCGTATGGCCCCTCTGGGGCGCGCACAGGCTGCTTCAAAACGAGAAGGCTCAGCGCAAGAGAGCAGTTGCCCGACGTATGGAGGCGATCACTGACGAGTTGCACAGCCGCCTGGACAGCCGCGACCTGAAGGAAATGGACCGCCTCAAAGATGGGCTTGACAGCCTGGTGATCGAACGAAGCGTGCTTGACAAGGTATCAACCTGGCCGTGGGAGCCAGAGACTGCGCGAGTTATGATCACGGCCGTGCTCCTGCCGATGATCCTGTGGGTTGTCACACGGATACTGGAGCGCTTCTTAGGTTTGTAAAGGCACCGATGGATCGAACTGCGCTCTTGCAACATGGCGTGGACGAACATCCCCTCGCCCTCCCCTACAGGCCAGGCTGGGCCGACCGCCTGACTGATTGGGTGCGGGGGCTGCGGCTGCCGGCCTGGCTCGTATACCTCACGCTCGGCCTGCCGGTGTTCGTCGCTTTCTCGGTCATAAAGTGGTACGACGGCACCTACGCCGTGGGGACGTACTTTCCATTACACGCACTGCTGGCGCTCACGGGCGCGTATTACCTCACGCTGATTCACTACCTGGACGGCATGGCGGCCAGGGCGCTCGACGAGTTCCGCCCGGTGCTCGTCTTGCACGACCGCTCCTACGACGAGCTGCACTACCGGCTGACCACCATGCCCGCCGGGCGCACGCTCTTCTGGAGCGTTATCGGGGCGGCCGTAATCTCCATCTATCTGGCTTACATCTACTACTTCGACCGGGCGCAGGCCGAGGCGTCGCTGCTATTCACCTCGCCCCTCGCCACCGTCTTCGAGTTCGCGCTGGGGGTCTACATGGGCCTGTCGAGCGGCGCTGCCATCTACCATTCCGTCCGGCAGCTGTCGGTGATCGACCATATCTACACGCGCCATACTGAAGTAGACCTGTTCAAGCTTGAGCCGCTTCACGCATTCTCGCGGCTCGCGGCCTGGACATCCTTCGCCTTCGCCCTCCTGACGCACCTGTGGATAATTTACTGGCCGAGCACTCTTGACAATGCGGTGATTCTCGTCCCGATGCTCGCGTTCGCGTCGATGGCGACGGCGCTGTTCGTGGTCCCTCTGCTTGGAATCCACCGGCTCCTGGTTAAAGAGAAAGAGCGGCGCAAGGCCGAGGCGGGCGAGCAGCTGGACATCGCCATCGGCGAGCTGCACAGGCGGAACAAGGCAGGGGATTACCCGCAGATGGCCGGGCTGAACGACGCCACCGAGGCGCTGGTCCGCGTGCGCGACGTGCTGGAGAAGGTGCCCACGTGGCCCTGGCAGCCCGACACGCTGCGCTGGCTCGGCACGGCGCTGCTCCTGCCGATCGTGGTGTGGGCGATCACCAGGGTGCTGGAGCGGCTGGGGTTCTAGCCGCGAATCACGCCTGCGGGAGCCGGTCTCGGGGTCGATTCCGGCCAATTTCGGGGATTCTCGGCCAAAGCCCTTGACAAACTCGCAAAAATAGTTTATATATAAACTATATTCGGTTTCACCTGAGCCGTTGAGGAGACGGCAGAGGCTTCAGAGAGAATGAGTAGAGTAAAGGATAGAGGCGTGCTGGCGTGGCTATACATGATGCGCGTGAGCGATAAGATGGAGCGGTTGTCCCACGACAACCTGCTGCGCTTCGACCTCACTCCCGCTCAGTTTGACGTGCTTGCTCACCTGATTGCCGCGGAGGGCATTTCCCAGCAGACTCTCTCGGAGAAGCTGTTCGTCACCAAGGGCAACGTGTGCGGCCTGATCGGCAGGCTGGAGGAACGCGGGCTGGTGGAGCGCAGGACCGACCCCCACGATAGGCGGTCGAACATGCTCTTCCTCACCCCCACGGGCCGAGAGCTTACCGAGCGAGTAGTGCCGGCACACGAGCAGTTCATCAGCGAGCACATGTCCACGTTGGACGCGGAGCAACAGCAGCAACTTAAGTCGCTCATGCGCCACCTGGACAAAAACCTCGTACACTGAGCCGCTTCTCTTTTTTTGCCCCAATGGTTTAGATGTAAACTGTTTCGGATATACCTCCCACTAATCGGCTAAAAAGCATAAAGGTAAAAGGAGTTCAAACTAACAATGGCTAACACAATCGAGCAGCCCACCGTCGGCACTAAGACAATCTATACCCTGGATCCCTCGCACAGCCAGGTATCCTTCGCGGCCAAGCATATGATGGTAACAACCGTGCGCGGTACGTTCGGCGAGGTCACCGGCAAGATCGCCCTCGACGAGAACGACTTCACCAAGTCCGAGATCGATGCGACTATTGACATCGCCGGCCTGTCCTCCCGCGACGAGAAGCGCGACGCGCACCTGCGCTCGGCAGACTTCTTCGACGCAGAGAACCACCCTACCGCAGAATTCAAGAGCACCAAGATCGTGAGCAAGGGCGGCGACAAGTACGAAGTGTTCGGCGACCTGACCGTGCGCGGCGAGACCAAGCCGGTTGTGCTGCAGGCCGAGTATGACGGCAAGGGCGTCAACCCCTGGGGCCAGGAGATCATGGGCTTCAGCGCGACCACCGAGATCAACCGCAAGGACTGGAACCTGAACTGGAACGTGGCCCTCGAGGCCGGCGGCTGGCTCGTGGGCGAGAAGATCAAGCTCGAAATCGCCACCGAAGCCAAGCGCGAACAGTAATACCCGAGCCTTCCTGCCCTCCGCACTCAGGGCGGGGTCTGGTCCACTCACGGCAGCGTGCCGCCCGCAAGGCACAATGCAAGGAGCGGGGCCGGACCCCGCCCTTTTTGGTGCCCGTAACAGGGCGCTATTCGTACATCACGATCAGGTCGGTGATGGGCCTGTGGGGGCGGCGCGGTGGGTCCTGCGAGCCGTAGCCCATGTTGATCAGGGCGTGCGGGGTGAGGTCGGGCGACAGGTCGAGCGCCTGCACCACGATGTCCGGGACGAAGAGCGGCGCGCACATCCAGCCGGTGTCGAGCCCCAGGCTGTAGGCCGACAAGAGCATGTTCTGTATGGCCGCGCCCAGGCTCTGCACCGCCATGGTCCACTCGGCCTGCTGGCGGGCCGGGTCGGGGTAGACGTGCAGATCGGCGAGATAGAGGCACGGTATGACCAGCACCGGGCTATTCGTGATACGCGACTGCGACTTGCGCAGGCGCTCGTCCACCACTTCGGAGGGCAGGCCGTCCATGTCGAGGTTGCGCCTCCATTCGGCGGCCATGGCGGTGGCGAGATTCTCCTTGAGGTCCTGCCGGGTGATCACCACGAAGCGCCACGGCTGCGCCCCGTGGGGCGAGGGCGCCCAGCGCGCCGCCTCGATTGTCGCCTCGACCACCTCGCGGGGCACGGGAATAGGTTTGTAGCGGCGCACGACGTGGCGCTCGCGGGCCAGCGAGGCGAACGACTCCCACCGCGGGTCGCGCTCCGGGCGCTCCCCCTCGCCCGCCTGCCACACATGCGCCGACCCCAGCGCGACGGCTATCACCGGCTGCTCTTCGATGGGCATCCGCGCGTACTGCGGGTACTTGTCGCGCAGCAACGCGACAGCCGCCGCGTGCTCCCCCTCCCCCGGCTCGACAAGCGACGCCGTACCCGAGGCAAGCACAAAGCTCAACCGCGACCAGTCCTCGCCGTAGTAGTCGGCCAGCAGCGCGACTTGCGGGTTCTCCGCGATATTACGCACTCGCTTCAACCGCCTGGGCGCGACCGACTTCGGCTTAGCATCCAGCGCTATATAAGCCCGCTCCTCCTCCACCGCGAAGCACACCGGCACCACATGCGGCCGCCCCCGCGCGTCCGCCGTCGCCAGCCGCGCCACGCGCGCCGCCCGCAAGTATGCGATTGCCCGGTCATCTAGTGCCGGCATACATGGTTCCGTTTATTTCACACAAAGGCGCAAAGGCCGCAAAGATTTCAAGAGATTGCGCTGTTGCCAATTGAACAGCGGTGCCAAACCCCTTAAACTTTGTGGCCTTCGTGCTCCTTCGTGTTCTTCGTGGCTAAACCCAATAAGCCATTGCGGCCTTTGCGCCTTTGTGTGAATCAATAATGGTCGCTTTCGTCGTCCACGACGGGGGCGGCGGCGGGCCACTTGAGGTTGGGGATGACCTCTTTGTGGTAGGCCTCGATGAACTGGCGCTGGTTGCGGCCCACGTTATGGACGTACACCTCGCTAAAGCCCAGGTTGATGA
>DASTEB010000253.1:0-9747 GCA_035710025.1 Chloroflexia bacterium | reverse complement strand
ACCGACAGGGGGGTCACCTGGCAGGCCGCGGCGTCCGGCCTTCCGGCGCATGCCCACATCACCTCCATCACGGCCGACCCACGAAAGCCCGAGCACATGCTGGTGGGGCTTCGCTACAGCGGCGACCGCCACCCGCCCGCGTATGTTTACCGCTCCACCGACGGCGGTCTCACATGGCGCTCCTCGGCAAGGGGCATCGACATACTTCCAAACAACGGGTGCCAAATCGCCGGGCTCGCGTGGGCGGGCGAAGACCTGTACGCAGCTACCCTGCATGACGGCATCTACCGCTCAACCGACCGCGGCTTGACTTGGCAGCGCTCAGCAACGCCACAGCGAACCGTCGCGTCCCCGGCGGCGAAAGGCGCGGCCTCCGCGGAGCGGCCGGTCGCCATCACAAAGTTGGCGGCAACAGGCGGCGGTGTGCTGCTCCTGGCGACGACCGAGGGTGCTTTCCAATCCCTCGACGGCGGGCGAAGCTGGACCAACTTCGGCCCGCGTGACCTGTCGGGCGTACCTGTGTTGCTCGGCGTCGAGCCGAACAGCGGCCGTGTGGTCGCCGCCGGTGAAAGCGGCGCCTGGGCGTACACCGTCGCACGCGATGCGGCGCAGGTACGCACGCCAACGCCTGAGGTCGTGGCCGATCGCCCGACACCGCCGCCTCCTCCGCAGCTTCCCACCTCCACACCTGCACCGCCGACTGCGACGCCTACGAACACGCCGGTGCCGCCAACCGCTACCCCGGTACCCGTAGATGGTCCCAAGCCGACCGACCCGGTACCTCCGGGCGACCCGGAGGTGGCCGACTACTTCCCCGAGACCGGACACAACGTCCGCTACGGCTTCCGCGACTTCTGGCGAGATAACGGCGGACTCAGGTTGTTCGGCTACCCGCTCACCGAGGAGTTCGTTGAGAACGACATCCCTGTGCAGTACTTCGAGCGCGCACGCCTCGAGTACCGAGACGGGCGCGTGCAGCTTGGACTGCTTGGCCGCGAGCTGACTCAGGGCACGTTCTTCCGTACGATACCGTTCTTCCCGAGCGAAGATGACAACGTATACTTCGGCGCCACCGGACACTCCCTCAGCGGGCCGTTCCTTGAGTTCTGGCGCGAGAACGGCCGCGAGCCCGTCCTGGGCTACCCGCTGAGCGAGCCTTACAGGGAGGACGGCAGCGAGTACCAGTGGCTCGAGCGCGCACGCCTCGAGTGGCACCCCTATCTTCCCGAAGACGAGCGGATCGTCCTGGGCAACATCGGCACCGAAGCGCTCAAGAAGCGCGGGTGGCTGAGGTAATGGCGTGAATCTGACCCAGCTGATCCAGCACATGCGCAACTCGCCCCTCATGCAGGAGCGCGTGACATTCTGGTACGACACGCCGCCGCGCGCAGCTCGGACAGCTCAGTTCCCCCGCTGGGTTGACCCATTGCTCGTCGATGTACTTAACCGCCAGGGCGTGAGCGAGCTTTACACTCACCAGCGCGAGGCAGTCGACGCCGTACGCAAGGGCGAGCACGTAGTCGTGGTCACCCCGACGGCTTCCGGCAAGACTCTGTGCTACAACTTGCCAGTGCTGAACACAATTCTCGAAGACCCGAACGCGCGCGCACTCTATCTGTTCCCGACCAAGGCCCTGGCCCAGGATCAGCTTGCGAACCTGCACGCGATCAGCACCGCGCTCAACCGCGACATCAAGACCTACACCTATGACGGCGACACGCCCCCGACTGCGCGCAAGCTGGTGCGCACCGCCGGGCACATCGTCATCTCCAATCCCGACATGCTGCACACGGGCGTGCTGCCGCACCACACCAAGTGGGTGCGCCTGTTTGAGAACTTGCGCTACGTGGTCATCGACGAGCTGCACAATTACCGTGGCGTGTTCGGCTCGCACGTCGCAAATGTCATGCGGCGGCTCCTTCGTATCTGCGAGTTCTACGGTTCGCGGCCGCAGTTCATCTGCGCGTCGGCCACGATAGGTAATCCGCGAGAGCTTGCCGAGCGCGTACTTGGCGTGTCCCCCCTCACGATGGTGGACAACAACGGCGCGCCGCAAGGCCCCAAGACCTTCCTGTTCTACAACCCGCCCGTCGTTAACAAGGAGCTTGGCATCCGCCGTTCGGCTCTGCTCGAGGCGACGGATATAGCCTCGCAGCTTCTCGCCAACAACATCCAGACGGTCGTTTTCGGCCGTACGCGTCAGACCGTGGAGGTGCTGCTCACATACCTGCGCGAAGCCGCGGCGCGCCACCGCCACGACCCTATCCGAGTGCGCGGGTACAGGGGTGGGTACCTTCCCAACCAGCGCCGCGAGATCGAGCGGGGCCTGCGCGACGGCAGCGTGCGAACCGTGGTCAGCACCAACGCCCTAGAATTGGGGGTGGACATCGGCGCACTCGAGGCCGCCGTGCTGGTCGGCTACCCGGGCACGGTGGCCTCGATGTGGCAGCAGGCGGGACGAGCAGGTCGGCGCAGCGCACACGCGCTGGCGGTGCTGGTCGCCGGGTCGTCTCCGCTAGACCAGTTTGTGGTAAACAACCCCCAGTACTTCTTCGAGCGCTCGCCGGAGAACGGCCTGATCAACCCCGACAACCTCTTCATCCTCATGAGCCACCTGCAGTGCGCGGCATTCGAGCTGCCCTTCAGGGACGACGAGCCGTTCGGCACGCACAACCCGACCGAGACCGGTGAGATACTATCGTTCCTCGAGGAGTCGATGGTAGTCCGCCACGCGGCGGGCATGTGGCACTGGTCGAGTGAGAACTTCCCGGCCGAGACGATTTCGCTGCGAACCGCCGCAAGCGAGAATTTCGTTATCGTCGACACCACAGACCCGACGCCCCGTATAATCGGAGAGATGGACCGGTTCTCCGTGCTAACCCTGCTTCACGAGGATGCGATCTACCTGCACGAGGGCCGGCAGTACCACGTCGACAAGCTGGAGTGGGAGGAGCAGAAGGCATATGTGCGGGCGGTCGAAGCCGATTACTACACCGATGCCGAGCTGAACGTGACGCTCAAGGTGCTGGGCATCAGCTCCGACCAACCCGAGACGGCGACGCGCAACCACGGCGACGTAATGGTGTCAGCCCAGCCCACGATCTACAAGAAAATTAAGCTGGGTACGCACGAAAACGTCGGATGGGGTAAAATACACCTGCCCGAGCAGGAGCTGCATACGACCGCATACTGGCTGTGCGTGCCGCAACTCGTGGCAGACAATGTTCAGGGCAAGGAAGCGCTGCAATCAGGCCTCGTGGGCGTGGCCAACGTCCTGAGCCAAATTGCCCCGCTCTACCTGATGTGCGATCCGCGGGACATAGGCGTCGTGCCGCAGGTGAAGAACCCGTTTACGGGCCTGAGCACGGTGTTCCTGTACGATACTTATCCAGGCGGTATCGGCTTCAGCAAGAAGCTATTTGAGATACACGAGGGCATGTTGCAAGCCGCCAGTGAACTGGTAGGCGCTTGCGCTTGTGATGATGGATGTCCGTCCTGTGTCGGTCCGGCTCTTGAAGTTGGTCCCGGCGGGAAGAGACACACGCTCGACATGTTGAACGGGCTGCTTGTCGCGGCCACAATGTCCACACTCGGCTAGATCAAAGGAGTCCAACGGCCATGATGCTGCGTAAGAAGACCAGGGAGAATCCGGTTACGAGCTGTCTGATTTCCCTGCTAACCATCGTAGGGTTGATGGCGGCGTGCTTCGTCTTCTGCACGGTAGTGTTCCAGCTCAACCAGGCAGCGACGGGTGCGACCGGTGTGCTGCTCCCATTTGGCGGCTAACCGTCGACTCTTGTCGACTCACTAAACGGACGGCGGAGGCGTCGGGCCGGTCTACTCGGCACACCTGGAGGTATTGATGTCCGGTACGTCGGGAGCTATGCGCGTTCTCATGACACAAGTTGTGCCTCAGCCTGCAATCGATTTGCTGCGGCGCGAGATCGGGCCGGAAGGTGTGCTCGACATCAACCCCGACCCTGACGCGATCTGGACGAAGTCCGAGCTGATCGAGCGGCTGCGGGGCGGCAATTACAGCGCGCTTTACAGCATGCTGACAAACCAGGTCGATGCCGAGGTGTTCGATGCCGCCCCTGACCTCAGGGTGGTCGCAAACATGGCCGTCGGCTATAACAACGTCGACCTCGCAGAAGCCACCCGGCGCGGCATTCCCGTCACCAACACTCCCGGCGTACTGACCGACACGACCGCTGATTTCGCCTTCGCACTCCTTATGGCCGCCGCCCGCCGCGTTGTCGAAGGCGACAAGTTCACTCGCGAAGGGCGCTTCCACGGCTGGGGGCCGCTGATGATGGTGGGCACGGACGTTTACGGCAAGACGCTCGGCATTGTGGGTTTCGGCCGCATCGGACGGGCCGTCGCAAAGCGGGCGACCGGTTTTGGCATGCAGGTGCTTTACTTCGACCGCGTCCCTGCTGACGAAGATACCGAGCGTGCGCTCAATGCATCGTTCGTCCCGTTCGATCGGCTCCTCGCCGAGTCTGACTTCGTCTCACTGCACACCGACTACAATCCGGAGACTCACCACCTGATCGGCGCGCCGGAATTTGCGATGATGAAGCCGGGCGCATACCTGATCAACACGGCTCGCGGTGCCATCGTTGACGAGGCGGCTCTTGTGGAGGCGCTCAAGTCGGGCAGGCTGGCCGGCGCCGGTCTGGACGTATTCGAGCGCGAGCCTGAAATTCACCCCGAGCTTCTCACGCTGGAAAACGCGGTGCTCGCGCCGCACATCGCCTCTGCTTCGATGGAGACACGCACGGCGATGGCCCTGATGGCTGCGGAGAACGTGCTGTCGGCCTTGCGCGGTGAGCGCCCTCCCAATGTGGTCAATCCCGAAGTCTACGACCGCTGACGGCGTGCATTACAGGTTGCGGCAATGTGGCGGCTCCCGACAGAGCCGCTTTACTGTTGCCCAGCGGCGGCCAGCATCTCCAGCCGCACCCAGCCGCTCGACCACGTGGGATCGTCACCGTTCAGGTCGAAGTACTCGACGCTCTGGGGATATGTCACTTCCAGTGCGAGCCCGAAGGTAAGCCTGGTCAACGACCCGGTTCCCGGGTAGGGGTGCGGTCTTCGAATGGACGACACTTCAATTGGCAGGCCCCGAAAGCCGGCGCGCGCCAGTGCCGCTAAGTCGCCGTGCGTAACGGCAACCACAGTCTGGCCCGGGTGCCGGCGCCGGGCGATGCGCACGAATCGGTTGATGCGATGCCAGAGGTCCTCGATCGCTTCGTCCTCGTGGTTCAGCGGGTTGGCATAGAAGTCGAAATTGATTTCGTCAAGTTCCGCATGCCGGCGTCCCTGCCAGCCGGTCAGCACTTCGGCCAGCAGGTGCGAGCGGCGAACCCCTACGCCCTCGTGTCGCGCAGCGATTGCGGCGGCGGTCTGGCGGGCGCGAAGCTGTGGCGACGTGTAGATCACCGAGACCGGCTCTCTGCTCAATATGCCGGCCGTGACTTCAGCTTGCTCGCGGCCCAGATCGCTCAGCCTGAATCTGGGCAGGCGGCCGTAGAGAATGTCGTCAGGGTTGTGAACGTGCGCGTGGCGCACGACATAAATGCGGGTGGTGTTCGCGGCCAAGTGATCGTAGCTCCGAGTCGTGTCGCGAATGCCGGCAGATTGTCAGCAGCAGGTTGAACTACATCCGCATCACTATGCGGCGGAAGGCCTCGCCGTAACGCAATCCGGCAGGCTCGGCAACCTGTGCGGCCCGCATGCGAATGCGGTCTTCGAGGTCGGCGGAGGTGCCCACCTGGCTCTGGTGAGCCTTCAACGCCTCTATCTTGACCTCGATTGTGTCGCTGATGTCGACCACCACGTTCGGCTGGTCGCTGCCCCACAGGTAGATTTCCTTAACCTTGTGTGGCTCCAGCCCCTCGCGCGTCTGCTCGGCAAACTGCAGGGGGTCGCGCGCCGTCGGATAGATCGCATCGATTGTTGCCTGGCCCACGGCGCGATGGTCGGGGTGGTTGATGAACTCATTGTTGTAGAACAGCGTCAGCGGGTCGTGGGTCATGACCGCGTAGGGCTTGAACATGCGGATCATGCGCGTAATTGCCCCACGCAGTTCCAGGCTCGGCGTAAGCTCGCCATCGGGAAAGCGCAGGAAGTGAACCTGCGTCACACCTAGCCGGGAGGCCGCCTCGACTTGCTCCTGCTCTCTCATGTTGCTCAGGCGCTCCCCGGTCATGGTGTGATCCGGCGTGCCCTTGTCCCCGCTCGTCACCAGCACGAATACCACGTCGATGCCCTCGCGCACCCAGTTGGCGACGGTGCCCGCTGACGAGAATTCGGGGTCATCCGGGTGGGCCGCCACGAGCAGCACGCGCTTCTGCTCGGGCGAAAGCTCGCCGACGGCTGGGCCGGGTCGCGCTACGGGCGCGAGCGCCGGAAATGCGGGTTGCTGGTCGGTCTTCTGTGTTGTGTCTGCGCGCTGCTGCTGCGTCATAACTGAATATCTCCCCTTTTTGACGGCATCTGTAATGTGGACAACTCGTAAGAGATTAGCACGGTTGCAGGGGAGCGTCAAGGCGAGTAGAATCTGGCCCATGGACGAAATCCGCCTCACCGGGCTGACCTTTTACGGCTACCACGGCGCCAACCCCGAGGAGACGCTGCTGGGCCAACGATTCGAAGTCGACGCGTTTGTCTACCTCGAGCTATCGCGCGCCGCCGAATCGGATGCGCTGGACGATACCGTGAGCTACTCGGCCGTGTACAAGCTAATCAGGCGCGAGGTCGAAGGCGAGCCAAGCAAGCTCCTGGAGCACCTGGCCGGGCGGATTGTCGGCGGCATTCTGGCGCTCGATGCGAGGATTGATCGCGTGCGCGTCTGCGTCACCAAGCCGAGTCCTCCCTTGAAGGGAATCGCCGCAGGCGGGGCGGGCGTGTGCCTCGAACGCAGGCGAGACTAAGCAAGATGCTCGCGCGGTGGCACGGCGATTGCAGAGAAAGAGTTTTCGGCCGCATCCGCAGGTCTTGTTGGTGTGCGCTCAATCACCGCACTCTTCCACTTTGGTCGTTTGATGCTTCAAGCTGCCTCCTCGGCGATTAGGCCGGAGAAACACAATCGGGACGAAGAATTCACGAGCGAGGGCGTAAATGACGTCAGGGATCGACGCGCTCGGCGCATCACCCGTGATTCGTCCCAAGCGTCCAGCGCAGAGGCACCCGCCGGACCAAAGGACGTGCTCGTAGTTGAAGATGAGCCGTACCTGTGCGATCTGATCGCCGACGTGCTCGAAGCCGAAGGTCATACGACGCGCAAGGCGTCCAACGGTCTCGACGCGCTCGAGATGCTGTCCGACCGCAAGCCTCAGCTTGTCCTGCTCGACCTCATGATGCCGGTCATGGACGGATGGGAGTTCATGACCGAGCTCCGGGCCAACCCTGAATGGCGCGACATTCCGGTGGTGATTATTACCGCTGTGTACGACGTTGCCAAGACCGAGGCAATAGTCGGCGCGGCTGCCGTCATCACCAAACCGTTCGACATCGACCAGCTTTCCGACGTCGTCCGCAGGTACGCACGTTAAGTCGCAGCGGACCTTCTCGGGCGCGCTCTTTTTCTCTAGGGCTGAGTGTATTGTATAATTTCGTGTAGCGCGCCAGACACGAGGCCGAGCGGCGCGCATCTTATACACGGAAAGGTATATCTGCATGCCAGGCTCGTCGCGCACGTCGTCGCGCCAGCGCCACAAGCCCTCACGACAACGCCAGGCCCAGACTCGATCACGAGAGAAAGTCACAGTACCGGCTTCAACAGTTGTGACGGCCGACGCTCGCGCCGCCACATCTCCCCGAATCTCATGGCTCCTGGCGGCCGGCGCGCTCAGTTTAGTGGTGGTTGTGTGGCTCGCGCTTCTGCTGCTGGCACCGAGCGTGCTGCCTCCATTTCTCCGCCTGGGCGCCGCGCCCGATGAGGCACCCACGCCGTCTGCGTCGCCCATCAGAACCGCGACCTCCGCTCCAGTCACCGCCGGCAGCACTGCCTCGGCAGGCTCCGGCGCGGTTAGAGGAGGCGGGCGCATCAGTTTCGTGCGCACGACGGAGGGCGGCGCCAAACGCGATCTGTACATCGTCAACGCCGACGGGACGGGGCAGCATCAGATCACGCGCGACATTGTGATCGAGGGCACAACGCAGTGGTCGTCTGACGGCCGCAAAATTCTTATGCAGGCAGGCGTGAACGGCGTGTCTAACGTTGTAATGCTGGATATCGGCGAGGACAACCGGGCAGTCCAGCCCCTTAGCCTCACCTCAGATATTGGCAGCGACAGCGCCTTCCCGGCCTGGTCGCCCGACGGTACGAAGATCGCCTTCCAGTCGAAAGGGGACGGCGATCTGTTTCAGGTGTACGTGATGGACGCTGACGGGAATAACAAGCGCCGCCTGTCGGACGGGAAGGGCTTCGCGGGGCTGCCCACCTGGTCGCCCGACGGCACTGCCATCGCTTACGTGGCAGGCGATCAACAGACCGCAGGCTCGCAGCGCGAGCTTTATGTGGTCTCGGTGAGTGGCGGCGAGCCGCGCCGGCTCACCTCGCTCAAGACCAGCCTCAGTAACCCTCAGTGGTCTCCCGACGCCAAGGAGATCTCGGTGCTGCAGGCCGTGGCTGACCGGCAGTACAACCTGCTTCTGGTGAACGCCGAGACGGGCGAGCACCGCTCGCTGCTCCAGGGCGGCATAGTGCGCGACCAGCGCTACTCCCCGTCCGGAACGGAAATCGTATACTACAACGTGACGCCCGACGAAGGCAGCAACGTGTACGTCGTACGGGTCAGCGACGGTTCGGTGCGTAATCTTACCGAAGGCCCGGGCGACGACTACCAGGCCTCATGGTCGCCCGACGGCGCGATGCTGGCCTGGTCCAGCAAGCCCGGCTCCGGCGAATACCGAATCGTGGTCGCAAGCCCCGACGGCACCGGCCGGCGAACGCTTACGTCCGGCACAGGCGACGACTACCAGCCCGCCTGGGGTGCGGACAACTAGTCAGTAATTCGTACAGTGACATTGCAGCGAACCATGCCCGCGAATGAAATGAGGACGCGTTCGAGCGACCGCACGGCCGCCGGGCGCGTCTTAGTCATGCTGCTCGTGGGTCTGGTCCTTGCCGGCTGCAACTCCGCGGCACTCCCCACGGCCGAGCCTGCGCCTGAGCCGTCACCCACAACGGCCTCGGCAGGACTCGCATCTGGTGGGCGGCCCGGGCCGACGGCGCCGGCATCGGCCCCACCGCCGATGACTCCAACTGCGAAGCCTGCCTCACCAACCCCAATTCCGGAATCGCCACGCCCCACCCGCACCCGCAAGCCGGCATCCCCAACGTCCGTTGCGGCCCCCGCAGTCACACCCGAACCGGAACCAACGGCGACCGCAACTGTCGCCGGCTCAGTTCCTGTCGCCACTGCGACACCTACAGCCGCCGCCCTTCCGGTACAGACACGACTGGACATATTCGACAAAGTGTGGTCCACGGTCAACGACACGTACCTGTACGCCGATTTCGGCGGCGTGGACTGGGCCGGTGCGCAGTCGCGTTATGAACCGCGCGTGCGAGCCGTGGGTTCGGACGAGGAGTTCTACACCCTCGTGACGGAGATGGTCGCGGAGCTCGGCGATGACCACTCGCGGTTCCTGGCGCCCGCCGACGCGCGATCGGAAGATGCCCTCGAGCGTGGAAGCGCCGACTACGTCGGCGTCGGCATCATCTCAAGCCCCGGC
>DASTEB010000252.1:0-7237 GCA_035710025.1 Chloroflexia bacterium | reverse complement strand
CCGGCCGCACTCCAACTACCGTCCGCTGGTCGAGGCGGGCGCGCAGCCGGTGTTCGGCGACCTGAAGGACCGCGCCTCGCTGGACGAGGCAGTGCGCGGGGTTGACACCGTCATTACGACGGCTAACTCGGCCCAGCGTGGAGGCGACGACAACGTACAGACGGTTGATCTTCAGGGCAATGCCAACCTGATTGAAGCCGCGAAGGCCGCGGGTGTACAGCACTTCGTGTTCGTGTCGGTGCTGGGGGCAAGCCCCGAAAGCCCATCGCCGTTCATCCAGGCCAAGGCGGCCAGCGAGCAGCGCCTGCGCGAAAGCGGTATGAAGTACACCATCCTCGCGCCAAATATGCTGATGGAGGTCTGGGTGCCTATGATTGTGGGCGGTCCCGCGCTTGGCAAACAGCCTGTCACGCTGGTAGGCGAGGGGCAGCGCCGCCACTCGTTCGCCTCGATGGGCGACGTGGCGCAGTACGCGGTGCGCTCGGTGAATAACTCCGCCGCCGAGAACCGCATGATCGTGATCGGCGGCCCGCAGGCCGTGTCGTGGCGCGACGTGGCCGCGGCGTACGAGAAGGCGCTTGGCCGCCCGGTGGAGGTCCAGACCGTGCCGATGGGGCAGCCCATCCCCTGGCTGCCCGATGTGATCAACGGTCTGCTCATGGGCACCGAAACTTACGACTCGGAGGTGGACATGAGCGAGACATCTGCCGCGTTCGGCGTACGGCCAACCTCGCTCGACGAGTTCGTGCAGCGGCACGTTTCGGGCGCTCAAGGTGAGGGCGCGGTTCGCGGCTAGGGAACCAGCGGCTCGGGCTGGAAGCGGCCCACGCCGGGCACGTCCACGACGGTAGGCCGCCCGTCCGGCCCGAAGTCCAGCGGCAGGATGGTGACCACGCGGCCCGAGGCGTCGGTGCCGTAGGCTGCGGCCGCGCGCTGCTCTCCGTCGGGCAGGACGATCCAACCAGCGGTGTAGGGCTGACCGGTGGCGTTCGACTCGGCGCGGTAGGGGCCGGCGCCGCCCCGCACGCGCGGCACGACGTAGTTCAGGGTGCGTCCGTCGGGCATGAGCACGGTGCCGGAGGCGGCGCCGGTGCCGAGGCGAGCGCTCAGGCTGATGTTGTTGGCCGTGGCCGTGAAAGCGCCGTCCTCCACGCCGCCCGCGAACCAGACGAACAGGCTCACGCTCTCGGTGCCGTCGGTGAGCAGGGCGGCTGCGCGCTCGCCCGCGGCCGCGATGCCCAGGAAAGTGCGCGTGCCGCCCAGAGAACCGGCGTATTTGGCCGGGCCAGGCTCGGTGGGCGCGGGAGGCGCGGTCGACCCGGGCGCGGGCGGGCCTGACGTGCCGCAGGCGGCGAGCAGGAGCGCGGCCGCGGCGAGCAGCGATATTTGTTTGGAGCGAAGGCGGGGCATGGGGACTCCGTTGCGGTAGCGTGCCGCAAGTAGGGTGCCACCACGCGTCACTCACGCCTGCATCGTTGACTTACGCCCTGCCGTCTGGTATAGTTGCCGGGACTGCGCGTCGCAAAAGTGAGCGCCAGTTCGTTATACTAACCGGTGTTCTACTGATAAGCTTACCCCGACGTCCCGCGCCCATGTATGGCGGCATGCACGCCTGGCATACGCGGCACAGGAGAAGATATTGGCAGTTTCGGTCGATCTGAGCGACAGAGTCGCCCTCATAACGGGCGCGGGCAGGGGCATAGGACGCGCCACGGCCCTGCGACTGGGCGAGGCGGGCGCAAAGGTCGTGGTCAACTACAATGCGAGCGAGGCCCAGGCCAACGAGGTGGTGCAGGCCATCTCAGATGCGGGCGGCGAGGCGATTGCGGTCAAGGCCGACGTTAGCGTCTCCGAGCAGGTTGACGCGCTGGTGGCCGAGGCGACCAAAGCCTGGGGCCGCGTGGACATCCTGGTGAACAACGCGGGCATCACCCGCGACAACCTGATGATGCGCATGACCCACGAAGAGTGGGACGCGGTGATCAACACCAACCTGCGCTCGGCCTACTACTGCACCCGCGCCGTGCTCCGCTCGATGATCCGCAACCGCTACGGGCGCATCGTTTCGGTGGCCAGTGTCGTAGGTATTATTGGAAACGTCGGACAGGCCAACTACTCCGCCGCCAAGGGGGGCATCATCGCCTTCACCAAGAGCATAGCCGCCGAAGTGGGCGGGCGCAGCATCACCGCCAACGCCATCGCGCCCGGCTTCATCAAGACCGACATCACGGCCGGGCTGCCCGAAGAGCTTAAGCAGACGATGCTGAAGGGCATTCCCGCCGAGCATTTCGGCGAGCCTGAGGACGTGGCGAACGCCGTGCTCTTCCTGGCCTCTGACCTCGCTTCCTATATAAACGGGCAGGTCCTCAACGTAGACGGAGGCATGGTAAGGTACTAGCGACCCCGCTCGCTTCCTTATCTCAGACCTGACTTGACTCAAGATTCCCTTATCGCAGGCCGCAAACAAATGAAACTTAGCTTCGTTTTCCCCGGGCAGGGCTCGCAGTTCGTCGGCATGGGCCGCGAGCTTTACATCAGCTCACCCGCGGCGCGCGCCGTGTTCGACAAGGCCGACGAGGTGCTCGGCTTCTCGCTCAGCGACCTGTGCTTCAACGGGCCTGAGGAGCAGCTAAACGACACCCAGTATGCCCAGCCCGCGATCTTCACCATGAGCATCGCGCACCTCGAGGCGTTCCGCGAGTGGATGCGCGAGACCGGGCAGCAGTTTACGCCCGATTTCGTGGCGGGCCATTCGCTGGGCGAGTACTCGGCGCTGGTGGCCTGCGGGTCGCTTGCGTTCGAGGACGGGCTGCGGCTCGTGTGGGAGCGCGGGCGGTTGATGCACGAGGCGGGCGAGGACAACCCGGGCGGCATGGCTGCCGTGATTGGGCTGGCGCACGACCGCTTAATGGGAGTGGTCGAGCAGGCCTCCTCTGAGGGGGTGGTAGTGATCGCCAACTCCAACTCGCCCATCCAGACGGTCATTTCGGGCGAGGTAGAGGCGCTGCTCAAGGCGATGGAGCTTGCCAAGAAAGAGGGCGCGGCCCGAGTGGCGCGCCTCGCCGTGAGCATTGCGTCGCACTCGCCCCTGATGCAGAACGCCGGCGTGCAGCTTAACCAGGTGCTGAGCAACATCCACCTGACCGACCCGCTCGTGCCGCTGGTGGCGAACGTGACGGGCACGCTGTGCCGCACCGCCGAGGAAGTGAAGCGAGAATTGTCCGAGCAGCTTTGCAAGCCGGTGGCGTGGGTGGCCTCGGTGCGCCACATGATAGACGAGGGCGCGACCACGTTTATTGAGGTTGGCCCCGGGCAGGTGCTGTCGGGCCTCATCAGGCGCATCAGCGACGACGTACAGGTGCTTAAGCTTGAGGATGTCATGAAAGAGGCGTAGGGCACGTGCTAACAGTCCGGCCCGCCGCTTCGGGCCTATGGCTTTGATCTATTGCAAGTAAGTCTCTGTTTCCCCAAAAACCATGCAAAACAACCGTAGAGTAGTAATCACCGGCCTGGGGGCGCTCGCCCCGGTGGGCAACAACGTACCCGATATCTGGAAGGCGCTGCTGTCGGGCGAGTCGGGCGTCGCCCCGATTAGCCTGTTCGACACGAGCGACTTCGCGATCAAGATAGCGGGCGAGGTCAAGGGCTTTGACCCCGAGCAGTACATCGACCCCAAAGAGGCGCGGCACATGGACCGCTCGGTGCAGTTCGCGCTGGCCGCCACGCAGCAGGCGCTGGCCGATGCGCGGCTCGAGATCCCCGAGGAGCTGGCCGACCGAGTGGGTATCTACCTGGGCACGGGAGGGGGAGGCCTGGGCACTGTGCTGGCCCAGCAGAAGGTGCTGGAGGAGAGGGGGGCGCGGCGCGTGTCGCCCCACCTGATCCCCAACTTCCTGGCCGACTCGGCCTCGGGGCAGGTGGCTATCGCGACCGGGGCGCGGGGGCCGAACATGGCCGTGGTGTCGGCCTGCGCCACGGGCGGCCACGCGGTGGGCGAGGCGATGGAGACGATAAAGCGGGACGATGCGGACGTGATGATCGCGGGCGGCACCGAGGCGAGCATCCAGCCTCTGATCCTGGCCGGGTTCATCAACATGCGCGCCCTGGCCGACGACCCCGACCCGCGCGCCGCGAGCAAGCCGTTCGATGCGCGCCGCTCGGGCTTCGTGCTGGCAGAGGGCGTAGCCGTGCTGGTGCTGGAGGAGCTGAACCACGCTCGGCGCCGTGGCGCGCAGATCTACGCCGAAGTCGTCGGCTACGGCTCGACCAACGATGCGTACCACATGGCCTCCCAACTTGAGACGGGCATGGGAGCGGCCCGCACGATGCAGCGCGCGCTGGCGAAGGCAGGCATCGCGCCGGACGAGGTGGACTACATCAATGCGCACGGCACCGGCACGCCCCTGAACGACCGCGTCGAGACGCTGGCGATCAAGCACGTGTTCGGCGACGCGGCGCGCTCGGTGGCGATCTCTTCGACCAAGAGCATGACCGGGCACATGATGGGCTCGGCGGGCAGCTTCGAGGCGATGGTGTGCGCCCTCGCCATCCGCGACCGCGTCATCCCCCCGACCATCAATCTCGAAGTGCCCGACCCTGAGTGCGACCTGGACTACACGCCCCATGAGGCCCGTAACTTGCAAGTAGATGTTGCCCTGTCCAACTCCATAGGGTTGGGCGGGCACAATTCGACCATCATTCTGAAACGGGTATAATGGGCCGACAAGGTCCCGGCCGCGGCGCAGCGTCGCGGCCTTAGAGGAGTTCGCACAGTTGTACAGCAATGACAGACGCGTGGTCGTCACGGGCCTGGGCGCGATTACCCCCATCGGCAACTCGCCGGAAGAGTTCTGGAAGGGCTTGCTGGCAGGCAAGTCGGGGATAGATTACATTCGCAGCTTCGATCCGGCCGAATTGCCGGTGAAGATCGCGGGCGAGGTGAAGGACCTCGACCTCGACTCGTACCTCGACCCCAAGGCGGCGCGTCGGATGGCCCGTTTCGCCCGGTTCTCGGTCGCGGTGGCGAAGCAGGCGATGGACGACTCGGGCTACGTGGTGGACGAGAATAACGCCGAGAACGTGGCGGTGGTGATGGCCACGGGCGGCGGCGGGCTTGACGTGATGCAGGACGCGGTGGAGTCGATGGCCGCCCGCGGCCCGCGGTCCCTCGGCCCGATGGTGCTGCCCGGCATCATCGCCAACATGGCTTCGTGCCAGGTGTCCATCGCGATGGGCACGCAGGGGCCGACAGCCACGGGCGTGGCCGCGTGCGCCAGCGGCATCTTCTCGTTCATCGATGCGTTCCACTACATCAAGCGCGGGGAGGCCGACATGGCCATCGCGGGCGGGTCGGACTCGTATATCACCCCGCTGGCTATCGCCAGCCTGGCGAACATGCACGCGCTGTCGCGCAACCACGAGCGCCCGCCGCAGGAGGTGAGCCGCCCGTTCGACGCGACCCGTGACGGGTTCGTGTACAGCGAGGGTGCGGCGTGCGCCGTGCTGGAGACGGCTGAGAGCGCGCTGGCCCGGGGCGCGAAGATCTACGCAGAGGTGGTGGGCGGGGCGGTCACGGCCGACGCTTACCATGTGACGGCCCCGGCACCGGGCGGCGCGGGCGCGGCGCGGGCGATAGAGCGCGCACTGAAGTACTCGGGCATGACACCGGACGATATAGACTACATCGCGGCGCACGGCACTTCGACGCCGCTGAACGACGCGGCGGAGACGGCGGCCATCAAGAAGGCGCTGGGCGAGCGGGCGTACAAGGTGGCGATATCGTCCAACAAGAGCATGGTGGGCCATTCGCTGGGCGCGGCGGGGGCGTTCTCGGCGGTGGCGGTGGCGATGTCGATCCGCGACCAGATGGTACACCCGACGATCAATTACCAGTTCCCCGACCCTGAGTGCGACCTGGACTACGTGCCCAACGAGGCCCGGCAGATGCGCGTGCGAGCGGCGCTGGCCAACGGGTTCGGCTTCGGCGGGCAGAACGGGGTGGTGGTTATGCGCGAGTGGCAGCCTTAGCGCATCCTTTCACTCAAGAATCTGAAGGGCACCCATTGCGGGTGCCCTTGCTCGTTCACGCCTGTGTCATGGGGTTACCGCCGCCTTCCCCCGTGGAGGTTCGACTCGCCGCCGCCCGAGGAGGCGGCCGACTGGGTGCCGGGGACCTCGACCTGCACCAGGCGCACGCGGTCGATGCGTATGCCGCCCATGGTGCCGCCGCCCGCCGGGTCGAGCCGCAGGCGGACCAGCTTGCCTTTCCAGGCGGCGTTTCGCCCGAAGTAGAAGCGGTAGCGGTGCAGCTCGCCGTCGGCGCTGCCCAGCACCGTGACCGAACGGCTCTCGTCGAAGGTGGGGTGATCCTGGGTGGCGAAGTAGACCTGCACGGAGGGATCGGCCACGGGCGAGCCGGTCACCATATCGACCTCGACGGCGTTGTAGGTGAAGTCGAGCGGCACGTCGAGTTCGGGGCTGACCAGCTGGGGGTCGGGGCCGCCGAGCGGGTAGTACCAGCCGGGGCCGCCGTAGTTGCCCGGGAGCAGGTCTTTGGTCGTCCAGCCCGACTGGCCGCTCGCGAAGCCCCAGGTGGTGCGGGTGTCCGTCCCGTAGTGGATGAAGGATGTGCCCGGAGCGACGGGGTACGTGCGCTTGTGTACCTGCCCGCATCTCGCGCTGCCCGCCGCGCAGTCCCCGTCGAGGGTCTGGCTGGCGACGTAGTTGCCGTCCTGCAGCACCTGCTCGACCACGGCGACCTGGCCCGCAAGCACGTCGGCGCCGAGCACGCCCGGCTCGAACACTGCGATCGCGCCCTTGCGGGGGTACTCGCTCACGGGCCAGCCCTGGGCGCGTGCGTTGTCGTCCCAGTCCTTCGCTTCGCCCAGGTTGGCGGGGAGGTCGGGGCGGTTCTGCCAGGCCCAGTGGGTGGACTTGCCGGTGGGGTAGGGGTTGGTCTGGGCGGCGGCCGCCTGCCCTGGAGCGAAGGCTCCGAATGCCACAGCGACCGCGCACGCGCCCAACACCAGCGTCCTCAGCTGCGCTCTAATACCTCGATTCATCTCTCACACTCTCCTCTGAAGGTCTCAAACACGTATTAGAACATATTTTCTATTTCTATCATACCGCCGGTTGATGCGGGCGTCAAGATGGTTTTCCACAATTTGCGGGGAAAACCCGAACATTGGTACAATTAGCGGGTATTCTTGCGGAAGGCGCATGCGAAAAGAGCGAGTTT
>DASTEB010000251.1:0-5603 GCA_035710025.1 Chloroflexia bacterium | reverse complement strand
TCCTCGTACATCGCGCCGTCGCGCCGCGGGAACACCTTTGCCTGGGGGCGTGGGGGGTGCACGCGGCTCTCGTCCCACCCCGGGATCACGCCTGCCGTCCACAGGCGGCCCGCGCGCTTGCGCTTGTTGTAGTCGTCCACGCGGGCGCGCCACTGGGCGTTCACCGTGGCGACGTTGGTGTCGCCGCGCCACTTGCCGCCCGAGAAGAAGTGGATCGTGTCGAAGGCGTCGAGGTAGTTCACGTCGGTGGTATCCACCGACCAGACTTGATTCCAGCCGGGGTCCACTTTGGCGCGGATACCCGCCCATGCGCCCGCGTTGCCCACTGTCTGGGGCGACCAGAAGAAGAGCACGGGCTTGCCGTTCCAGCGCAGGAAGGCAGGGTGCGACCCGTAGCGCGACATGACCGAATGTATCTGGCCGGCGATATCGCCGTGGTGTACGGCGGAGTTGGCCTCGAAGTAGATGGTGGCCGAGAAGCCGTGCCTGTGCGCGATGTCGAGCAGGCGGCCGAAGTTGGCGTCGGTGTCTGTGCCCTCGCCGGTCCACGCTGCGATGAAAGCATCAATACCCGCGCCTTTGGCCTCGCGCACCTGCCGGTCCATCGTCTCGGGCAGGCTGGAGTTGTAGGGCGCGGCGGGGCTGTCGAGCATGCGGCCGTTCTCGAAGTCGGCGGGCATGAACCAGGTGTAATAGAAAGCGAGCACCAGCTTGGGGCCGGGCTGCACGCCGAGGGGGGCCGCCGCGGCGGAAGGTTGAGTGGGGCCGCCCGGCGCAAGCAACGGCAGCAGCACCAGGGCGAGGGCGCACAGCAGCGCGGCCCTCCGTACAGGGCGCCGGTCGCGTGCATGGCTATGCGGGGCGTGCACTATGAGCATGTCCTCTCTTCGGTGTTTGTGGGCGCGCGTCACCGGCGTCCGCCCTAATATTAGCCATTGTGGTGGGCATATGGCAAGAGCCGAGCGTGGTATTTGGGATGGGAGGATGGTACTGCCTCACGATTCCTCGTCGTGGTGTGGCGCACGTCTCAGGCGTGCGTTGATTGTTGTTAACGCTTCGGAGTCATGGATATTCACTCCTGTCTACCCATACGGGGCCTGCTTTCCGGTACACTACAAGGGCTGCGCTCAGGAGAAGCGGATATGCAGCCACGCTTCCCCTGAGCGCGATGCTATTCTCGTGCAAAAGCAGAGGGAGCAGGTCCGATACCTGCTCCCTCTGCTGATTTGTCCTCGGTTGTTAGGGGTGGCCGGGCTAGGCCGACTCTTCCAGGTCGCTCGAGTCGTGGTCGCGCTCGGTGGCGCGGGCGGCTTCGTAGGGGCGGTCGCTGCGGGTGAGCAGGACCGGCGGGCGCGAGCCGTCTATCACGTCGCGGTTGATGATGCACTTGCGCACCGACTCCTGCGATGGGATCTCGTACATCACGTCGAGCAGCACTTCCTCGATGATGGTGCGCAGGCCGCGGGCGCCGGTCTTCTGCTTGAGCGCCTTGTCGGCGGCGGCCTCGAGCGCGTCCTCGTTAAACACAAGCTCGACCTTGTCCTGCGCGAGCAGCTTCTGGTACTGCTTGACGATGGCGTTCTTCGGCTCGGTCAGGATGCGCACAAGGGCGGTCTGGTCGAGCGGGTCGAGCGCCACGATGATAGGCAGGCGGCCGACGAACTCGGGGATCAGGCCGTACTTGAGCAGGTCTTCGGGCACCACCTGGGCGAGCAGGCCCGCCGATTGCTTCATTCGCTCTTCCTGCGACAGGTGCTTGGTAAAGCCGATGGTGTCGCCGCCGCCCACGCGCCGAGCGATGATCTCCTCGAGCCCCTCGAAGGCGCCGCCGCAGACGAAGAGGATGTTGCCCGTGTCCACCTGGATGAAGTCCTGGTGGGGGTGCTTGCGGCCCGACTGGGGCGGCACGTTGGCCACCGTGCCCTCGATGATCTTGAGCAGGGCCTGCTGCACGCCCTCGCCCGACACGTCGCGGGTGATGGAGGGGTTGTCGCTCTTGCGGGCGATCTTGTCTATCTCGTCTATGTAGACGATACCCTTCTCGGCGCGCTGGATGTCAAGCTCAGCCGATTGCAAGAGGCGGAGTAGGATATTCTCCACGTCCTCGCCCACGTACCCCGCCTCGGTGAGGGCGGTGGCGTCGGCGATGGAGAACGGCACGTCGAGTATCTTGGCGAGAGTCTGGGCAAGGAGGGTCTTGCCGCAACCGGTCGGTCCCAGGAGGAGGATGTTGCTCTTGGCAAGCTCTACGTCCTCGCCCTTCATGCCGGTGACGATGCGCTTGTAGTGGTTGTACACCGCTACGGAGAGTACCTTCTTGGCGCGGTCCTGGCCGATGACGTACTGGTCGAGCAACTCGGCGATTCGCTTGGGCTTGGGGATCTCCCGGCCCAACTTGAATTCCGGCTTGCTCGCTGTCAGATCATCCTCGTCGATGATCTCCCGGCAAAGCTCCACGCACTCGTCGCAGATATAGACTGCGCCCGGGCCTGCGATAAGCCGCCGCACGTCTTCCTGGCTCTTGCCGCAAAACGAGCAACGGTACTGGGGCTTGCCGCTCCTGGGGTTGGCCATGATGGTCGACTCCTCGTACGTATCGCGTGAAACGTGCTGCGTGACGCGTATTGTGTATGACGTGACCGGTTAGCGTTTTGCGCCGCGGCCGAGGAGGACTATCCCCGGCCGCGTGCACTACATAGTCTGCTAGATCTTGATGCCGCCCGTGATCAGGCTGTCGGCGCCGTTCTTGGAGGCCTCGGTGCCGGGGATATCGTGGGCGGTCGGCATGACCTCGTCGATGATACCGTACTCCTTGGCCTGGTAGGCGTCCATGTACATGTCGCGGTCGAAGTCGCGGGCGATCTTCTCGATGCTCTGGCCGGTGTGCTGGGCCATGATCTGGCGCACCCTCGACTGCTGGCGGAGCAGCTCGCGGGCCTGGATCTCGACGTCAGGCGCGTAGCCGCCGATGCCGCCCACACCCGCCGGATGCTGGTGGATGGTGGCGTTAGGCAGGGCATAGCGCTTGCCCTCGGTCCCTGCGCATAGCAGCACCGTCGCCATCGAGGCAGCGAGGCCGACGCACAGGGTCACTATGTTCGGGCGCACGAACTGCATCGTGTCGTAGACGGCGAGGCCTGCGGTGACCGAGCCGCCCGGCGAGTGGATGTAAAGCTGGATGTCGCGCTCCGGGTCCTCGTGGTCGAGGAAGAGGAGCTGGGCGACGATCGCGTTGGCAACCTGGTCGTCGATAGGGGTGCCGAGGAAGACAATGCGGTCGCGCAACAGGCGAGAGTAGATGTCGTACACGCGCTCGCCGCGGTTGCTGCTTTCGACCACATACGGGATCACGCTCTGTGGAACGGAGGGCTGAGGTCCCGGCGTCCAGAGCTTGTCGGACTGATAATTCATTTCGTATCTCCTGTGAGCCATATTATAACCCATGCTATATGCCCACACAATTGTTTTTCCCCAAACGAATTCGGGGGTATCGGGTGGGACGTTAGTACTGGTTGCGGGGATTTCGAGTACGTTATGTAAAGTAGACGTGTCGGGTAGCACGCGCAGCCTTGATACGACAATTATACCATACCCGCAGGCGCGGGTCGCGCGCGGGCGTGGTGGGGTCGGGGACACCCCCGCGCCGGGGCGAGGCCTGGCTCTCCGGACCACACTGATTCCGACGCCTGACGCTTCGCGGGGCGAGGGGCTTTTTCTAAATGGGGAGATTGGGGACACCCCAAGCCCCGGCATGGGGCTTCGCCCCCTGCACCCCCTTTTGCCGCATGGAGAGGTTCGGGCGTGCTTGTTTACGTATTTATGCCCCCGGTATACGCGCACTTTTACCCGGGCGCGTTACATTTATGGTGCCGGAGTCTGCCCACAGAGCGGGGAAGCCCATCCGGAAGGCTGGAATAGAAGGGATGTGAGGGGAATGGCGCAGCATACGGAGCGCAAGAGGCTGCACGCGGGAGCGCATGGGTACGGGGGCGGAGCAAGAGCGAGCATCGGGGCGTGGTGGCGGCAAGCGTGGGAGAGCGAGCGGCCGGGGCTGAAGCTGTGGGCCTCGTGGGTTGGGGCCAACGCCGGGGGCGAGTTTATAGGGCTCGGGGTGTCGGCGCTGGTGGTGTGGACCACTATGTCCTACCTGGCGAGCACGGGGCAGGCTACGGGGCTGACCGAGCACATAGTGGCCGCGATCGTTATGGTGGTGGCGGGCGCGCTGGTGGAGGGGTTCGCGGTCGGCACGGCCCAGTGGCTGGTGTTGCGGAGGGTGTTCTGGCTGGTCGGCCGGGGCGAGTGGGTGTTCGCGACGGCTGTTGGCGCGGGCATCGCCTGGATGCTTGGCGTGGTGCCCTCGACGCTGATGTCGATGGGCGAGCAGGGAGGCGGAATGGCCGTGCCCGAAATGGGCGGGCCGGTGACCCTGTTGCTTGCGGCGCTGATGGGCGCGGTGCTCGGCCCGGTGCTCGGCCTGCCTCAGTGGCTGGTGCTGCGCAACTACGTGAGCAAGGCGGGGTGGTGGGTACCCGCGCAGAGCGCCGCCTGGGCGCTCGGGATGCCGCTGGTGTTCTTCGCCGCAGGCTCCATCCCCGAGGGCACGCCGCTGCCGCTTGTCGTGCTGATCGTGGCAGTCACGCTGGCGCTAGCGGGCGCAGTGGTCGGGGCGGTACACGGGATCGCGCTGGTGTACCTCGCCCGGCGCAGGGCCGAGGAAGTGTAAAGCTCTGTTCGGCATGGTGTCCGCGGGCTTACGCCCCGCGGGATTCTCTTACGCCCGCTACGCGGGCTGAACTACCACCCCGCATAGCGTGCCGCGGCCTAACTCAACAGTTTGACCACTGCCCTCTGCCCACTGAGCATGGTACTTAAGGGCTATTGTGCCCGGCGTTATAATCGGATTGACGGACGTGTTCCCGCCAGACGAAGGACCCCCAACGGAGAACGGTAAATGGCACACAGGACTATGGGGCAGACAACCCCCTCCCTTCGTGGCGCCCACGAGATGGTGCCGACGGTCAAGCTGCCGGGGGTGGGGCTGTGGTTAGGCTGGATGGCGGCAAATATGCTGGGGTTGCTGGCGGCCGTTGGCCTGGGGGCGGCCGCTGTGTGGGCGGTCATTACCGTCGTGCTCAGCGCCGAGGAAGTCAGGCTGGAAGAGCGCATCGTCGCGGGCCTCGCGACTGTTGCCGTGGGCACGACGCTCACGGCGTTCGCGCTCTCGTGGGCGCAGTTCCGCGTTTTGCGGCGCGTGTTCTGGCTGATGAAGCGGGGCGAGTGGGTGTCGGCCACGGCCGTGGGGCTGGGCGTGGTGTGGGTGCTCGGGGCGATCCCGTTCGCCGTGCGCGTGGTGCTCGAAGAGACCGACCTTGGCAAGAGCATCACCCTGCCCGACCTCAGCAGCCTCAGCCGCGTACCGGTTGCCTGGCTGGGGCTGGCGCTTGGCTTCATCGTGGGGGCCATCCTGGGCACCACACAGCGGGTCGTGCTAAAGCGCTACATTGTGGGCGCTAAGTGGTGGGTGCCCGCGCATATTGTCGGGTGGTCGCTCGCACTGATGTTGGCCTCGCAGGCCCGCGACCCGCTCTTATCAGGGAAGCCTC
>DASTEB010000250.1:0-2679 GCA_035710025.1 Chloroflexia bacterium | reverse complement strand
GAGGAACAGCCCTTGCACTTCACCCTTAGCCATCCGCGTGAACGTCACAAGTTGCGAGTGGTCGCCGTCGATGCGCGGCACCCAGCCGAAGCCGTAGTCGTTCTCCGGCGTGGCGGCAGGCCCATACCACGCCTTGAGCAGGCTGACCACGAACTTCGGCATGTTCGCCCAGTAGCCCCTCGGCACGGTCTCGCGCTCGAGGAAATCGGCCAGGGTGTTGTGCCCGCGGCGCGAATCCGGCTGTGGGATATAGCCCGGCAGCAGGTTGTACAGGGTGGGGATGTCGGTCGAGCCCTGAATCGAGGCGTGGCCGCGCATCGCCATCACTCCCGCGCCGGGGCGGCCCACGTTGCCCAGGAGCAGTTGCAGCAGGGCGGCGGTGCGAATGATCTGCACGCCGGTCGAGTGCTGGGTCCAGCCGACGGCGTACACGATCACGCCGGTGCGCTCGCGGCCCGAGTTGCTGATCAGCGCCTCGGCCACCGCCTCGAACTGCTCGACAGTGCAGCCGCAGGTACTCGCGACCATCTCGGGCGTGTAGCGGGCGTAGTGGCGCCTGAGGATGTTGAGCACGCAGCGCGGGTGCTGAAATGTGGGGTCGCGCCGCGGCTCCCCCTGCTGGTGCGAGCCTGATGTCTTGCTCCACGAGTAGGTGCCCTGGCCCTCGGGTGCGTGGGCAGGCGGCGGAGGCTCGGTGCCTTCGTAGTGCCAGTTGGCGTGGTCGATCTCGTACTCGCCTGTCGCCTCGTTGAAGCCGGAGAAGATGCCGCCTGCGTCCTCCGCGTCGACATATCCCTCGTCTATGATGGTCGAGGCGTTGGTGTAAGCCTGAACGAACTCCTTGAAGTAGCGTTCGTCCCGCAGCACCTTGTTGATGATCGCGCCCAGGAAGACGATATCGGTGCCGGTGCGGATAGGGACGTAATCGGTGGCGCAGGCCGAGGTACGGCTGAAGTGGGGGTCGACGTGGATCACGCGCGCCCCGCGCTCGCGCGCCTTGACCACGAAGCGGAACCCGACCGGGTGCGCCTCGGCCATGTTGGACCCCATGATGAGGATGCAGTCGCTATTCTGCAGGTCTTCCTGAAAGGTTGTGGCGGCCCCCCGGCCGAACGTGGCGCTCAAACTGGGCACCGATGCGCTGTGTCATATGCGGGCCTGGTTCTCGATGGCTACGATGCCCAGGTTGTTGAACAGCTTCTTGATGAGGTAGTTTTCCTCGTTGTCCAGCGTGGCCCCGCCCAGGTGCGACATGGCGAGGGTGTGGTTGAGCACGTTGTCGTGCTCGTCGCGCTCGACGAAGGTGGCCTCTCGCGTATCGTAAACGCGCTGTGCTATGCGCTCCATCGCCCAGTCGAGCGATACCGTTTCCCATCTGTCGCTGTAGGGGGCGCGGTAGAGCACTTTCCGCTGCCTGTGAGGGTTGATGGTCAGCTGGAAGGTGTTGGAGCCTTTAGGGCAGAGCGTGCCTTCGTTGATGGGGCTGCGCTCGTCGCCCTCGATGTTGACGATGCGCCCGCCCTTGACGTACACGCGCTGGGCGCACCCTACGGCGCAATAGGGGCACACCCCGTCGACCGCCACGGCATCCCGTATGCGTGAGTGCTTGGCCTTCGAGATGGCGCTGAACGGCTGGGGGTCGTTGCCCAGCCGCCAGAAGAGGTTGCGGCGGCGGGTCGGTTTGTCGTCGGGCATCGCTGCTTGCCCTCCTGTGCGGGTGTTAGATGGCTATTGGCTCACTCGTCTATGCAGCCCACGACCTTCAGCGAGCCGTCTTCTTGCGGGCTTAGCGTCGCCAGGGGGATAGTCCACGTGTTGCCCTTCAGTCGAGGTAGGCCGGGCAACCTGCCCGCGATTCTGCCGTACTCTGCGCGCTCCTCCGGCGTAGCGTCCCGAGGCATTTCAAGTTCCAGGGTGATTCCTTCGAACAGGCGGACACGCTCGAAGGGCCGCGCCGCGCCCGTGCGCAACTCTTCGGGGATGAACGGCAACCGGGCAAGATCGCCGTCGAGAGTGTCAACAGTGAGGCTGGCCGCGACAGGCCGGTCACCGATGAGCAGGAAGTCGGGTTGGTACACGCTCCACGGACTCAGATTATATCCGAAGGCGCGCAACGGTTCACCATTGAGTGGGTAGATGCCGCCCGGTACGCCGTGGCAGCTGCCCACAGGAACCCGGTACTGGTCGGTAAATCCGCCCCGGTGCAACCTGAATTCCGGTGCCTGCTTCGGACTTGCGTACCAGGTGTTGATCACCACCGGCGAGCCGGCGTCGAGCACGCGGCGGGTGGTGGGAAAGGCGGCGATCTTTTCCAACATGTCGCTGAGGGTGGCGCGGTCGAGCATCCAGTAGGTCAGCCCGCCGTCCGCAACCTCGAAGCGGGTAGCGATTGTGTAGTTGACGTAGCGGTGGCCCACGGGCATCCGGCCCATGAGCGCAACTTCGCCGTTGCGTACCCCCGAGTGCGGGTTGCCCGCCGTCGTGCTGCCTACGAAGTGGGTGCGGTAAAGGATGTGGTCGGACAAGAGGTCACTGGCCGCATGGTTGTGCGACAGCGCCAGGCTGATCTCATACGGCACCGGCATGACAGGGTCGTGCCGGAGTCCCCACCTGCCCCACAGCACTCCAGAGTAGCGCATCGGCTGCCCATTATGGCTGGCGGAGATGGCGATGGGGTAA
>DASTEB010000249.1:0-11901 GCA_035710025.1 Chloroflexia bacterium | reverse complement strand
GGGCGCTCACCATCCGCAAGGCAGAGCAGCAGGACCTCGGGCTTGAGTTCGTGGACCCGACGTTCGACGGGATCAAGCGGTGCAATAACCACTGCCCCTTCTGCTTCGTTGACCAGAACGCGCCCGGTCTGCGCCGCTCGCTCGACATCAAGGACGACGACTTCCGCTACTCGTTCCTGTACGGCGGCTTCATCACGCTGACCAACATGAAGGAGTCGGACTGGGAGCGCATCGACCGGGAAAGGCTGTCGCCCCTCTACGTGTCGGTACACGCAACCGAGATCGAGCTTCGAAAGCAGCTACTCGGCAACCCGCGCATCCCCGACGTGGTCGAACAGCTCAAGCGGCTTGGCGAGATGGGCATCCGCACTCATACGCAGCTAGTGGTCTGCCCCGGCATAAACGACGGGGAGCACTTGGAGCGTTCGATCCGCGACCTCGCGGGGCTGTACCCGTCGGTGCAGACGGTTGGCGTGGTGCCGGTCGGCCTGACGAAGTACAGGGCGAACAACCACTACCAGATCAAGATCCCCCTGCGGCCGTTCAGGTCAGAGGAGGCCGGGCCAGTTGTCGACCAGGTAGAGGGACTGCAGCGCGAATACAGGCGCGAGATGGGCACACACTTCGCGTTCCTATCCGATGAGTGGTACCTGCTGGCCGGACGCGAGGTGCCCCGGGCGCGGGACTATGAGGAATACCCGCAGCTTGAGAACGGCATCGGCATGGTGCGCCAATTGGTCGAGGAGTCGGCCAGGACGGCGCGCAAGCTGCCCGCATCGGTCGAACGGCCGGTGAGGGTGGCCGTGGTATGCGGGGTGATGCCTGCCGGGACGCTGCGCCGGGCGCTTGAGCCGGTTGCCGCCGTGGATAATGTCGACCTCAACCTGGTGGTCGTGAAGAACGAGTCGCTGGGTGGAAACGTCAGCTGCTCGGGACTGTTGTTCGGGGCGGAGGTGGCGGGTGCGCTTCGGGACGTCGAGGCCGACGTGATCATACTCCCGCGAAGGATGTTCGACTTCACCGGCGTGCGCACGCTTGACGAATGGACGGTCGAGCGGTTCCAGGAGGAGCTCGGGCGGCCGGTGGTGGTGGCCGAGTGGACGAAGCAGGTGTGGGCTGCCATCGAGAGGTTCCAGCACGGAGAGAGCCTGTATTCGCGCAGCCCCGAGGTTGTGCGCCTGACGGCGCTCGGCTAGTGCGAGCCCCGATTAAATGTGAAGAACCCGCCGGAGAGGCGGGTTCTTACTCTAGCGCGCCAACGGGTTGTTACGAGGTCTGCTCGCCGCCGGCGGTATAAGTTCCCGCGGAGGTGTAGCCCGAATCGGTGCCGGCCTCCTCGGTCTCGTAGGTGAAGGCGTCCTCGCCGTAGTCGTCCCACTCGTCCTCGTCACCCTTGCGGAGCAGCACGAAAGCCGCGGCGCCGACGGCACCGGCCACCAGCAACAGCGGGAGCGGGAAACCGCCCTTCTTCTTGCCGTTGCCCGCGTGCTCAAGCTCGACGACCTTCTCGCGTGACGTCTCGAGCTTGGTGTCAAGCTTCTCGACGCGCTCCTTGCTGGTCATCTCGTCGTACCACTCGATCTCGTCCTGCTTGGCTTCGAGGTTCTT
Organism: Chloroflexia bacterium; assembly: GCA_035710025.1. Classification (GTDB taxonomy): domain Bacteria; phylum Chloroflexota; class Chloroflexia; order QHBQ01; family JADMIH01; genus JADMIH01. The sequence continues at coordinate 10,293 of DASTEB010000249.1, read as the reverse complement.
GCGGATGATGTTGAGCGCCTTTGCATCGTCGATCTCATCCAGATGATCGACATAGCGCTTAATGCCGCGCTCGGCGCCGATGCGCATCCCTGCCAGGCTGGTGTCCTCGCGCAGGCCGGTGATCTTGCCCCACAGGGTCGCCTGGCCCTTGCCGGTGCCGACTTCGTAGGGGATCGGCTCGCCGCCCAGGTCCTCGAGGCGGTCGTTGAGCGCCTGAGCCTGCTTGATATGCGAGTCGCGCCACTTCTTGTAGTTCTTGCGGAGCCGGTTGTCCTCGACCTCTTCGAGGGCGCTGTCGAGCGCTGCGATGGCCATGTGCTCGGTCTTGACCAGCTCCTCGAGCGCTTTGATCGTTCGTTTGTTCATACCGATGCCTCCTGCTTGCTTGTCCGGCGGCAAATGCCCCGGCGCACTATACAATTATATCCCAGTGCACGCTATATGGGGTAGCAAGAAGGGTGCCATTCTGCGGGAATAGCGGCCCAGACAATCATGCCACTTCGCGGCGCATCGTACCCGCCGCCAGCACCGCGGCAGCCGCCGCGAACGCGAGCAGAACGAGCAGCGGAAGCCAGTTATCGAGCAGCGTCCGGCCCCTGATCATGATGTCGGTGAGGGCGTCGATCGCATAGGTGAGCGGCATGGCGCGCGCGAAGGGTTGCAGCCACCCGGGCATGTCCTGCACGGGCCACAGCAGGCCCGACAGGAGCACCTGCGGGATGATGACGATGGGGATGAACTGGATGGCCTGCAATTCGTTGCGGGCGAACGTCGAAAGGAAGATGCCCAGGTTGACCGCTCCGAGTACCAGCGCGAGGGTCACAACCACGACTGCGAAGAGGTTGCCCTCGTAGCGGACTTGCAGAGCGTACACGGTGAACAGAAGGAGCACGAGCGCCTGCAGCACCGAGAACAGGCCAAAGCCCAGCATGTAACCAATCACAAGCTCGCCGCGGGTGACGGGCGAGGCGGCGAGGCGCTCCATAGTGCCCTGGGTGCGCTCGCGCAGAAACGACACGCATGTAAGCAGGAACACGAGGAAGAAGGCGATGTAGGCGATGAACATGGGCGCGAAGAAGTCGAGCGCCTTGATATCTTCGCTGCCGTACAGCCGCTCGGTCTCTATCTGGAGAGGCAGTCCCGAGGGCATCGCGTTGCGGATGGGGGCGGGGAGAGTCTCGCGCAAGACGTTGGGGGCGGCCTGCATGATAGCTTGCGCGACCGCGCTCAGCGCCGTGCTTGCCTGGGTTGGGTTGGAGCCTTCGACTATTACTTCCAGGCTAGCCCTGCGCTCCGAGGTCATGCGGGCTGTGAAGTCGTCGTTGAACACGACCGCCACCCGCTGGCTGCCGCTGCGCACGGCTTCGCGGGCGTCGTCAAGGGCCAACTCTGTAACGGCGAGGTTGTCGTTGGCGCGCAGGTCCTCGACGACCGACCGGGCGAGGGGAGTCTGGCCCGCGGGTGGGTTGTCGAGGTTGACCACGGCAACGGCGGTCACGGTGTCTTCCTGCGAGCGGAACACGTAGCCGAAGATGGCCATGATCAGGATTGGCGCCACGAAGATGAGGCCGAGGGTGCGGTGGTCGCGGCGGAACTGCGCCACGATGCGGCCGGTGATGGCCGAGATGCGGGACACGTTCATGCAATGGCCTCCTCTTCGGTGGCGTGCTCGTGACCGGCGAGGGCGAGGAAAGCCACCTCCAGGTCGTCGGTGCCCGCCATGGCGCGGATATCGGCAGGGGAGCCGGACGCGAGGAGCCTGCCGAAGCGTATGAGGCCCAGGCGGTCGCAGCGGTCGGCCTCGTCCATGACGTGGCTCGATACTATTATGGTGACGCCGCGCTCGTTTAGCGTTCGGAAGTACCCCCAGAAAGTCTGGCGCAGCTGCGGATCCACTCCCACGGTCGGCTCGTCCAGCAGCAGCAACTCTGGATCGTGAACCAGGGCGCACGCCAGGGAGAGCCGCTGCCTCATCCCGCCGCTCAGGTTAGCGGTAATCGAGCTCCGGCGCGGGAGCAACTCGACCAGGTCCAGCACGTGCTCGCACCGCGCATCGCGCTCCTTCTTGTCGCTGAGGCCCCACACTCGTCCGAAGAACTGGATGTTCTCCCAGACCGACAGGTCGTTGTACAGCGCCTGCAACTGGGTCATGTAGCCCACGCGGCGGCGCACGCGGTCGGCATACCGGGGCATCTGCTCGCCGAGAACGGTGAGCGAGCCGCCGCTTGTCTTGAGGATCCCGGCCACGGCGCGAATGAAGGTGGTCTTGCCGGCGCCGTTGGGGCCGAGCAGTCCGAAGGTCTCGCCCTTGCGGATGCAGAGGCTGAAGTCATCAAGGGCGCGCACTTCGCCGAAGTGCTTGCTCAGGCTCTCGGCGCGCACCACGCACTCGGTGGGAGGCGCGGAGCCGTTTGGGGTAGCCGAACTTGCCGACATAGTCTTATTCTCCTGGGTTCTGAACCGTGCCGTGCGCTTGCTTCCCGGAGCGACGGGACCGCCGCGGGCGGCGCGCCTCCGGTGTGCCCGCCGCGAGCGCGTTGGCTCGCGGGTCGGGCGCCATGCCGCGCAGGTATACCTCGACCAGCGTTTCGACCATTTCAGACGGCTGCAGAGTCTTACTGTCGGGCTGAGGGAATACTTCGCGGGTGAGGATAAACACGACCATAGGCCCGACGAAGCAGCGTGCCGCCGCCCCGGGATCCATTCGGCGCAGGCGTCCCAACTCCATCTGCCTTTCGAGGTATGTAACCAGGAAGCCGAAGCCGCGCGAGGGCCCCAGCCTGTTGAACATGTCGGCCACGGCAGGTTTGCGGATCGACTCGCCGAGCACGAGCTTGAAGGTAGCGATTGCGGGGCGGTGCTGTAGCGCCTGAGTGAAAGCTGAGGCGAACTGTGGCAGCACCTCCTCGGGCGGTCGGTCGAGGAATTCGCCGGGGCGGTCGAAGAGCTGCAGGGCCGGCACGTACCGTTCGATGACGTGCTTGAGGAGGTCGGTCTTGTCCTTGAAGTAGTGGTAGATAAGGCCGGGCGATTTGATGTTGGCGGCGCGGGCGATATCCTTGTTTGTGGCGCGCTCGAAGCCGTGGCGGGCAAACACCTCGAGCGCGGCGTCCATGATTTGCACACGCTTGCTCTCATAGTCCTGTTCGTCGCGAGGCGGCATAGCGGCCTCCCATCGTTGATTGACCGTTCAATCAACATAGTAGCACCAAAATCGCCCGCCGTCAACTCCCAATCTGGGGAGCGGGGCGGGCAGGGAAGCAGATGCTACGCGGGCTGCGGCACGTCCAGCTCGGCAAGCTCTTCCATGCGCTCGAGGTAGCTGAACACGGCCCGGGCCTCTTCCTCGTCGATCCGGCTGATGGCGAATCCGACGTGAACGATTACGTAATCGCCAACCCTGGCGTCGGGTGCGTAGGCCAGGCAAACGTCCTTTGTGATGCCGCCGAAGCTGACCTTACCGGTAGGTAGACCGGTGCCGTTGTGCTCGATGGAGAGGACTTTTCCGGGAACGCCGAGGCACATCGTCTTAGCTCGCGCCGCGCATTAAAAGAACCAGCCGTTCCGGCGCCTGCGCAGCGATCAAGCGCCGGAACGGCTCTGACCATAGTGTATGCTACGGTGGTATTATGATAGGTATACAAAGGTTGACGTTAGGTAAAAACCTGATAGAAAGTCCGTGAAATGGCGAGCAAGCAGCATTGTTCGCATGCGGCGAAACCAATCCCTACTAGCTATTGACATAACCTACGCGCGGTGGTATCATTACGTTGGTTCCCGGATAGCCGGCGCGGGCTATGCGTGGAAGCAAGCACTTGTACACGCCGACGGGCCGGCACCTTTCGCTTTACCCCGAGGCGATGCATCATACCTTCTACTCTTTGTTATCTGATTAATCAGGAGGACCAAATGCGCACGAAAATTGAGCAGCTGAAGAAGAAGGGCCAGGGCCTGGTGGAGTATGCACTCATCCTCGTCCTGATCGCCATCGTCGTTATCCTGATCCTGACCTGGCTCGGCTCGCAGGTCAACACCACTTTCTCCAAGATCGGTTCGGGCCTGACCGGTGCGTAGTACGCCGTAGCCTCGATTGCGCGGCGCTCGCGCCGGTCACAGGCCGTGGCATACGCGTCTATGCCGCGATAACAGGCTAGCGAGAGCAGTCAAGTCGAGGACCCCGGGGAAACAAAAGCGGACCGGCAACACGCCGGCCCGCTTCCCTTTTAAGTGCACTCTCAAGGAGGCGCGGTCATGGCCCGCCATTGCCGAAGGCGTCGAGCACCTGTGGGATTGCGGGGCCGAGCAGCACGACAAGGATGCCCGGGAAGATGAAGAACACCAGAGGGATGAGCATCTTTACCGGGGCGACGCGCGCTGCTTCCTCGGCGCGCTGGCGCCTCCTGATGCGCATGTGCTCCGCCTGCACCCTGAGCAGGTGGCCGATGCTGGCACCTACCTGTTCATTCTGAAGCATGGCAGTGACGAACGCGCTCAGGTCGGTTACCTGCGTGCGGTTCACAAGGTCGCGCCACGCGTCGCGCCTCGGCTTGCCGATCTGGAAGTCGATCAGCATCATGGCGAATTCGTCGGTGAGCGGGTTACGCCACCGCCTCACCACCTCGGACAGGGCAGCGTCGAAACCCATGCCGGCCTCGACGTTGATGGCGAGGAAGTCGAGCGCGCCCGGCAGCGCTCGCAGGATGGCCTTCTTGCGGTTCTGCACCTTACGAGCCAGCCAGAAGTAGGGGAGGTAGATCCCCATCACGATGCCCAGCGCGATGCTCAGCACCAACATCACGATGTTGCCCGGAGAGGTTGTGAGTGCCCACCAGGTGAGCGGCACGGTGAAGACGGCCGCCAGCGCGAGTTGGATGCCCAGGAAACCGCCAAGCTGCAGCTTGTACGGCGGCCCCGTGAGAATCAGCATCTCCTTGATGTGGTCGGTGTAGCCTTTGGGCGTCAGCTTCAGCACCTGCGCGCCAAGCCCTTCCATCGCGGGCAGCAGGGCGCGGCTGGCGAAGTTGGGCATTCGCACGCGGTGCTCGACCACGGCGCCGTCGCCTGTGTAGCTGGCGAGGCGCTGCGACGCCGCGGAAGGCGACACCTGCATGGCAAGAGCTGTGACGAGCGACAGTATGGACACACCCACGAGCATAGCTCCAAACGCGCTGACCGTGTTCAGCATACCGCCCAGCGGCGGGACCCTCACCGCGGCAACAGCCGGGGGCGGCTTGGAAAGGCCGGGCGGCGGCGGCACGGCGGTCGGCGTGGGCTGCAGGGCGATAGGTGTCGGCTGAATGAGCGCGGCGCGCGATGGCCTGTAGCGCACGGTCTGTGCGACCTCGACGCCGTCCGGGCCGCGCCACTTGACTTCGATGGTCACGAGCTGGTACAGGCGGGTGACGCGCGTGGTCGACTGGTAGCTGACCAGAAGCTGCGAGCTTAGCTCGATAGCGATGGCCTCGTAGATGCCCCTGAGGTCCTGCGGAGCGGGTGCCTTGTAGTAACGGCCGCCACCTTCGGCCAGAGCCGTGAGCACGCCGTCCTGTGCGTCGGGGCCGAGGCCAATCGTGTATACGAGGGCGCTCGCCTGCCGAGCCACGTCCGAGGCGACGCGGGCGCTGTAGTTGCTCGCGGTGTCCTCGCCGTCGGTCAGCAGGATCACCGCCCGGCGCATCTCGGGAGGGGCAGCAGTAACGACGGTTGCCGCGAAGTAGAGCGCATCGAACGCGGCGGTGTTGCCGCCGGGCTGCAGCGAGTTGATGCCCGCCTCGAGCGCGGCGCGATCGTTGGTTGCCTTGACGACCTCGAACACGCGAGTGTTGAAAGCGACGAGGGTTGCCTGGTCGTTGGGGGTCAGCGACTGCAGGAACGCTATCGCCGCTTCCTTGGCCGACTGCAGCTTCTCGCCCGCCATGCTGCCGCTGTTGTCTATCGCAAGCACGACGGACAGGGGCACGTTGCGCGCAGGCCCGAGCGCCAGCCCGCTGACCGGTTGGGCCTGGCCCTCCTCACGTATCTCGAACTGCGAAGCCTCGAGCCCGGGCACGGCCTTGCCGTCGGGGCCGAGGAGGGTGATGTTGAGGCCGATATCGGGCCAACCGCGGCCGTCTACTTGGTTGACGACGATTGTGTACGCCCCCTGGGCGAAAGCCGCGGCGGGCGCAAGCACGCACGCCAGCACTACGGCGAGGGTGACGAGGCCCAAACTCTTGCGGCGGCGAGAGTGGAGTGTTGCGCTAGACATCGATGGTCGCCAGCCTCCGCATGATGATCAGGCCGATTATTGTCATGATGACCGCGCCGACCGGCATGCACAGCACCCAGCTCCACTCGAATAGGCGCCCGATGTAGTTGGGGCTGATCACCCAGATTACGAGGGCGAGCACGAACGGAAGGGCGGCCAGCAGGCTCGCGGAGAAGCGTTGCTGGGCGGTCATGCCGCGGATCTCGCGCTCCACGCGGTGACGCTCGCGCACGGTATTCGCCACCACGTCGAGCACGTGCGACAGGTTGCCGCCGGTCTGGTGCTGCAGCGACACGGCGGTAACGAGGATGTCGACGTCCTCGGTGGGGATGCGCTGTGATAGGCCGTGGAGGGCGTCATCCATGGGCGAGCCGAGGGAGATCTCCTGTATGACGCGGAGGAACTCGGTGCGCGACGGCTCGGCCGACTCGCGTGCGATAAGCTGCAGCGCCTGGAAGAGCGAAAAGCCTCCTCGCACCGAGTTGGCGAGGATCGAGAGCGTGTCGGGCAGCTGGTCTTCGAACTTGCGAATGCGGCGTGCGCCCATGTACCGCAGGTAAGCGCGGGTGAGCCACAGGCCCAGCACGAAGCCGACGAAGGCCAGGATTAGTCCGAAGCGCGGCACGGCGATCCACAGCACCGCCGCGAGGGCAATGCCCACTGCCAGTTGTACCAGTAGGAACTCCGTCTGTGTGATGTGGAGGTTGGCTTTGTCGAGGTCGTGCTGCAGGCGTGACGAGATGCCGCGCATGAATGAGCGCCTGGCGATACGCGCGTCCATCTCGCTGAACAGGTTTTCGCGTAATTGCCGGCGCTCCTGAGCCTCGGTGACTTCGACGCGAGTCTCTTCCGTGACGAAGCGCTTTATTCGGGCCGACACCTTTGCCTCGCGCCCCGCGAACAGCCAGAAGAGGCCGTACAACAGGGACCACGCGGCGAAGGCTACCAGGATCCCGACCGCGCCGATGACTACGAAGTTGAGATCAACGCTCACGGACTAGACGCCTCCTCTGGAGAGGGACGAGGCGATTTGTGCCGGCGCCTCGAAGAAGTCTATAGGCATGTAGTTTCGGGCGCGTTCCAACTTGCGCATGGACAGCGGGCGTATGCCTGTGGGCTGCAGCTCGGTGCGCTCGCGGCCGTCGGGGTCCTGCACGACTTCCAGCCGGAAGATGTCCTGCATCAGGATGGTCTCTTCCTGGAAGCCGACGATTTCGGAGATGGTTGTGACCTTGCGCGAGCCGTCCTGCAGGCGGTCCATGTACACAACCATGTCGAACGCCGAGGAGACTTGCTCGCGGATGGCGCGGGAGGGCAGCTCGGTGCCGGCCATGAGCACCATCGTCTCGATGCGGGACAGGGTATCGCGCGGGCCGTTGGAGTGGATCGTGGTCATGCAGCCGTCGTGGCCGGTGTTCATGGCCTGGAGCATGTCGAGGGCCTCTTTGCCGCGGCACTCGCCTACGATGATACGGTCGGGGCGCATGCGCAGGGCGTTGATCACGAGGTCGCGGATGGCCACCTGCCCGGCGCCCTCGATGTTGGGCGGGCGGGCTTCGAGCGGAATGACATGGACCTGCTGCAGCTGCAGCTCGGCCGCGTCCTCGATGGTGATGATGCGTTCCTCCTCAGGCACGAACTGGGACAGCACGTTGAGGAAGGTGGTCTTGCCGGTGGAGGTACCGCCGGCCACGATGATGTTCAGGCCCGACTTGACGCATGCCTCGAGGAAGGTCATCGCCTTGTCGGAGATAGTGCCGAGGCGGATCATGTCGTCCACCGCCAGGGGCACGCGCTTGAACTTGCGGATCGAGATTGTGGGGCCGATGAGGGAGAGCGGAGGGATGATCACGTTGACGCGCGAGCCGTCGGGCAAGCGGGCGTCGACCATGGGCGAGGCCTCGTCCACGTGGCGGCCGAGCGGCGCGACGATTCGGTTGATGATGCGCATGACGTGCTCGTCGTCCGAGAAGTGGATATCGGTCAGCGAGAGGCGGCCCTCCTGTTCGATCCACACCTGCGTCGGCCCGTTCACCATGATCTCAGAGACGTTGTCGTTGTTGATCAGCTCCTGAATTGGGCCGTAGCCGAGGATTTCGGCGATGAGCTGGTCCTGCAGCTTGGCGCGCTCAGTGCGGTTGAGGATGACGTCTTCTTCGGCCATGAAGCGCGAGAAGAGGCGCTCGATCTCGCGGCGCACGGCCATTACGTCGGACAGATCGATAGAGTCGCGCAACTCGGCGATGATCTTGGCGTGCAGGCGGTTCTTCAGCTCGAGCAGCACCTGCTTGGAAGCCTGCTGCACCGACACAGAGCCGCGAAGGGGGCCGGTGGACAGGTAGGACGTGGATGTCAGTACCTCGGTGGGGGTGGCTCCGGGGCGAGTGACGGGAGCAGGCTGCTGCTTGCCGTTGGCGGTGGGTGGCGGCGTCTTACGTCTAACTACTGGCATTGATATAGGCTCCTTTCTTTTCGATCACTCTTGAATGCCGGCGGGCTATGCCTGCGACTGGGCATCACGGGCCAGGCCGGGGGCGCGGCGTGTGTCGGTCTCGGCGCGCTGCTGCTTGACGATGCGGGGCTGGGCGAGCGAAATGGCAAGCTGCTGCATGTTGATGGCGGCGGCGGAGCGCGTGGAGAGGAACTCGACGCCTTCGTTGATTGAAGTGGTGATCAGGCGGCCGTCGGAAGGGAGCGTGCCGGCGGCCTTGATGCCGAGGGAGCGCTCTATCTCTTGCAGGTTGATGGCGGACTTTGACGGGTAGCGGTTGACCGCAAGCTGCACTTTGGACCGGCGGTCGGGGCGCTCGCGGATATAGTCCAGGAAGCGGCGGGTCGAGCGGAGCGCGGGCACCTCGGGCGTAGTGACGACCAGCAGCACGTCGGCCAGGTCCATCAGCGCCAGCGTGGCGTCCTCGATGGCATGCCACATGTCGACGATGACGAAATCGTTGTACTTGCGCAGTGCCTTGGTTACGGCGGTGAGGCCTTCGGTGTCGATGTCCTCGACCAGGTCGAGGGTGGGTGGGGGGAGGAGGACGCGCACGCCGGTGTTATGGCGCACCATGACGTCGTCCAGGATCGCGCCGTCGAGGTCGTCCACCGAGCGCATCAGCTCGTGGATGGAGTGGTTGGAGTGGAGGTTGAGGTGGACCGCCACGTCGCCGAACTGCAGGTCGAAGTCTGCCAGGGCCACCCGCGACTTGGTGTTGAGGGCGATGGCGAGGGCCAGGTGGGTGGCGATCACCGTGCAGCCTACACCTCCCTTGGGCGAGTAGACCACGATGGTCTCGCCTGCGCGGCCCTGGGTAATGCGGGCCTTAGCCTGCTCCTCGATGCGAACCAGTCGGCGCATCTCCACCTGAAAGACATCGGAGATGGTCTGGACAAGGTCGTCGGCGGTGAAGGGCTTGCGCAGCACGCTTCGGGCGCCGGCCTGCATTGCGCGCACGAGGTCGATCTGGGTGTCGGGGTCGGTGGTCAGGATGACCTGGCAGCGGGGCGAGAGGTCGAGTATCTGGTTGAGCACGGCGGGGATGGCCGAGGGGTTCTTGCCGACGTCGTAGATGACGATGTCAGGCTCGGCAGTCATGATGTGGGGGATCTCGTCGAGTTTGCGCGCGACTCCGACGACCTGCGCACGGTTGGAGGCGACGAGCATCTGCATGGTGCGCATGAGGTCTTGCTCGTCCATGTCGATGATGGCAACGAGCGGGCTGGCAGATTGAGTAGTAGGCATAATGACTCCGTGAATTACAAGATTAAGCTAAGCGCCGGGAGTGCCGGGCGGAGTATGTTAGGGCGTGTTTCCGCTCGGGGCGCTCGGTACCGGCTGAGTTGGCTGGCTCAAGCCGATTAGCTCAAACAAGTCTACAAGATAATCGAGCGTGACAGGGTCGGTCGTTTTGATCTCATTGTCGCGGGCCGAGCGGACGGCAAGGTCAATCGTGCCTCCGCTGTCCTTTATGTACTTGAGGATGAGGGCTTCCTGGGGTTCTACCACAAAAGTGATAATCTTCAGAGAGTTGTCGGCAGCGTTCTCCGTC